>NZ_JRMM01000017.1:0-43419 GCF_000972905.1 Mycobacterium sp. UM_Kg27 | reverse complement strand
TGTTGACGTTGGCGCTGTTGTTCTGTCCGCCGCCGGCGCCGATTCCGTTAGGGCCGAAGTTGAAGCCGCCGTTTCTGCCGACATTCATACCGCCCCCGAAGGGCCCCATGTTGACATTCACCCCGCCGTTGTTGCCGGCCCCACCGGTGATTCCGTCATTGGGTTCGGCGCCGGCCGCGCCGATCCCGAAAGCGCCGAGTGCCACCACCGCGGACGCCGCAAGAGCCCACCGGCCAGCACGGCCGACTGTCGTCATCGCCATCAATTCCCACTTTCTCTACCGAAACGGTATTCAGCGGAAATGTTCATAGTCATACCCCCCATAAACACCCCCGGGTGGACCGTCCACCTGGCCGGAACATTAGGCGGCTAATCCGCGGCTTCGGCTGGGCAAATGTAAAAACTCCCTGAATAGTTGCTGTCAGTCCAGCGGGTATCTGGTTTCGTGTTTTTTGCCGTGAGATCGAGCGCCTCCGCGCGGAAATAACGGGCGTTGGGGGCTTACCGGGGTTGCCGCCGGCGCATCCGCAGGCCGGGACGACGACCCTGGCTGCCAGGGGTTGGCCGGGGCCGCAAAGGGTGCCGAACACCGTGGTCGCCCACCTCGTCGAGGTGCCGGCGTCCGTTGCGATGGACCCCGGCAGCCGATGGCCCCCGGGTGGCCGGAACCGCCCTCGACACGCCCGACACGCCGCGCGGCGGGAAGTCAATGGCGTGAAGGTCCGGTCACATCCCGAAGACCACCCCCCGCGGCCACGGCGCGGCGTCCCATCTGACCGAGAATATGTAGCAAAAGGCTAGTTCAGAGCGGTTTTTCGGGCCGGGGCACCGAAGATGACGGTTCCCCCGGAGCGGGTCGAGCGACGGTGGCCGACTCGGGTGGGACGGTGCCGCGCCCAGACCCCATACGCTGGGCATTTGTAGCCGGAAACGGGGGGGTGGGGTTAGATTTCGTCAGACGGCGTGGGTACGGTCGTCGTCTCTGGCCGAAGTACCTGGCCGGGACAAGGAAAACATCGACGTTGTCGATGATGACGAGACGGAGGAATCGTGGCCCTTCCCCAGTTGACCGACGAGCAGCGCGCCGCCGCGTTGGAGAAGGCGGCGGCCGCGCGTCGGGCCCGAGCGGAGCTCAAGGACCGGCTGAAGCGTGGCGGCACCAATCTCAAGCAGGTGCTCAAGGACGCCGAGACCGACGAGGTCCTTGGCAAGATGAAGGTGTCTGCGCTGCTGGAAGCGTTGCCGAAGGTCGGCAAGGTCAAGGCGCAGGAGATCATGACCGAGCTGGAGATCGCCCCCACCCGCCGGCTGCGCGGCCTGGGCGACCGGCAGCGCAAGGCGCTGCTGGAAAAGTTCGACTTCTCCTGACCCGGCAGTGAATACCGGTGGAGGACCGGACAGCGGGAACGCGGGACGCGTCGTAGTGCTGTCCGGTCCATCCGCGGTCGGTAAGTCGAGTGTGGTCCGGTGCCTGCGGGAGCGGGTACCGGACCTGTATTTCAGTGTGTCGGCCACCACCCGGGCGCCCAGGCCCGGGGAGGTGGACGGCGTCGACTACCGATTTGTTTCGCCGGCCGAGTTCGACCGGCTGGTTGAGAAAAACGAGCTGCTGGAGTGGGCCGACATTCACGGTGGCCTGCAGCGCTCAGGTACTCCGGCGGCCCCCGTCATAGACGCCACCCGCTCCGGCCGACCCGTTCTGATCGAGGTCGACCTGGCCGGGGCCCGGGCCATCAAGAAGGCCCTTCCGGAGGCGGTCACGGTGTTTCTGGCCCCGCCGGACTGGGACACACTGCAGGCCAGACTGGCCGGCCGCGGCACCGAATCCACCGAGGTCATGCAACGCCGGTTGGCCACCGCACGCACCGAGTTGGCGGCGCAGGGCGACTTCGACGCCGTCGTGGTCAACAGTCGATTGGAAACAGCCTGCTCAGAATTGGTATCCTTGCTGGTGGATACCGCACCGGGCGCGGTCTGATTTACCCGGACGACAACCAGCAGGCGTGACCCGCCCCAGCCAAAGAGCTTCAGGAGATTGTCTTAAGTGAGTACCTCGCAGACCGACTCGGCCGTGCTGACCGACGCCGACGAGTTCGACCCGGCGTCGATCGGTGGTTATGACACGCCCCTCGGCATCACCAATCCGCCCATCGACGAGCTGCTGCAGCGGGCGTCGAGCAAGTACGCGCTGGTGATCTACGCGGCCAAGCGGGCACGCCAGATCAACGACTACTACAACCAGCTCGGTGAGGGCATCCTCGAATACGTCGGGCCGCTGGTCGAGCCCGGCCTGCAGGAGAAGCCGCTGTCGATCGCGCTGCGCGAGATCCACGGCGACCTGCTCGAATACACCGAAGGCGAGTAGCCGGAGCCGGGCAGGACGGGTCGTACCGGTGGGCCAGAAACGGGTCGTCGTCGGTGTCTCCGGGGGCATCGCCGCATACAAGGCGTGCACCGTGGTCCGACAGCTGGCCGAGGCCGGTCATTCGGTTCGCGTCGTCCCGACCGAGTCCGCCCTGCGGTTTGTCGGGGCAGCCACCTTCGAGGCGCTCTCGGGCCAGCCGGTCGACACCGGGGTGTTCGACGATGTCCCTCAGGTCCCCCATGTGGCAATCGGCCAGCAGGCCGACTTGGTGGTGGTTGCACCGGCGACCGCTGACCTGTTGGCGCGCGCAGTGGCCGGTCGCGCCGACGACCTGCTGACCGCCACCTTGCTCACCGCGCGCTGTCCGGTGCTGTTCGCTCCGGCCATGCACACCGAGATGTGGCAGCATCCGGCCACCGTCGCCAACGTGGCGACGCTGCGGGAACGCGGCGCAGTGGTCCTCGAACCTGCATCGGGCCGGCTGACCGGCGCCGACACCGGCCCCGGCCGGCTGCCCGAGGCCGAGGAGATCAACACCTTCGCGTCGCTGCTGCTGGAGCGCGCCGACGCGTTGCCGCACGACCTGGCCGGGCAGAAGATCCTGGTGACCGCGGGCGGCACCCGCGAGCCGATCGACCCGGTTCGCTTCATCGGCAACCGCAGTTCGGGCAAGCAGGGCTACGCCGTCGCCCGGGTGGCCGCCCAGCGTGGCGCCGAGGTCACCCTGATCGCCGCACACACCGCGGGGCTGATCGATCCGGCCGGAGTCCACGTGGTGCACGTCAGCTCCGCGCAGCAACTGCATGACGCGGTGTCCAAGCACGCCCCCGAGGCGCACGTCCTGGTGATGGCCGCTGCCGTCGCCGACTTCCGCCCGGTGCGGGTGGCTCAGGCCAAGATCAAGAAGGGCCCCGACAGCGCGGGGGAGCCGACCATCGAGTTGGTCCGCAACGACGACGTGCTGGCCGGCGCGGTGCGTGCCCGTGCCGACGGGCAGCTGCCGAATATGCGGGCCATTGTCGGGTTTGCCGCGGAGACCGGCGATGAGAACGGCGACGTGCTGTTCCACGCTCGGGCGAAGCTACGCCGCAAGGGTTGTGACCTGTTGGTGGTCAACGCCGTCGGGGACGGCCGGGCCTTCGAGGTCGACCACAACGACGGCTGGCTGTTGGCCGCGGACGGAACCGAGTCCGCCCTGGAGTCGGGCTCCAAGACGTTGATGGCCAGCCGCGTCGTGGACGCGATTGCGGCGTTCCTCGGCAGCAACCGCGCCTGACACGGCCCGCCACCGCGTGGCCATCGCAGCATTGACCGCTCGTCGTCACTCGGCTAACTTGCAGAACGTAAGTTAGCCGAGAGGGGCCGGAAATGGACGACCGTCGCTACGTGGTGATCGGAGGCGGTCTGGCCGGTCTGGCAGCCGCGGTCTGGCTGGCCGAGGCCGGCAAGAAGGTGACGCTGCTGGAGCGGCGCGGCCGGCTCGGCGGACGTACCCAGGCGATGCAGGTGCAGGGCATAGCGGACCTCGCCGACAACGGCCAGCACGTGATCGCCAGCGGCTACGACCACCTGTTTCGCTACCTGACCAGCGTCGGAACCCGATCGATGGTCGAGTTTCCGACCGGCGGAACGCTGCGCTGGCCCGGCGGGGCCACCACCACCCTGGTGACCCGCGGACTGGGCGCGGTGCGAACGCTGTTCGGGCCGCACCCCGATGCGAGCCTGCTCGACCGGCTGCGGACCGCTGCGGCCACGGTGCGCCTGACCGGTGAAGCACTGTTTCAACCCGCCGATCTGCCCGATCTGACCACCGACCAGTGGCTGCGCCGCGTCGGGATGCCCGCCAAGGCCCGGGAGGCGGTGTGGGACTGGCTGGCACTGGGCATCGCGGCCGAGCCGGTGGAGCGGGGTTCGGCGAAGGTCTTTGCCGACGTCCTGGCCACCGGAATCCGACTCGGCCTACGCCACCGCGCTGCGGTGACCATCGGTTACCCCACCACCGACCTCGACACGCTGTACATCTCCGGCGCGCTCGCCGTTTTCGACCGGCTCGGCGTGGAGGTGCGCTACCGCACCGTGGCGCGGCGAATCGTGGTGCAAGACAATGCCGTTCGTGCCGTCCAACTGGCGGATGGCACCGAGGTCGCGGCGGACGCGGTGGTGTGTGCGGTGCCCAACCCGAATATCGCCGGCCTGCTCGACGATCTGCCCGAGCACGCCGACATTTACGCCGCAGCAGAAAAGCTGCACTACACACCGATCGTGAGCACCAACCTCTACCTCGACCGTCCGTTGGGCACCGAGGCGGCGATGGAGTCGGTGATCGGCGGCACGGGCGTCATCGACGAGGTGTTCGACCGGCAGCGGATGCAGCGCCGCGATCCCGATGGTGCGTGGCTGTATTGCCTGACCACCAGCGGAGCCTACGAGCAGATTCACCGGTCCAACGAACAGATCGTGGCCGAGCAGATGGACATGCTGCGCCGCTACTATCCGGCCGCGGCCGAGGCGAACGTGGTGGCCGCGCAGGTGGTGAAGATGCCCAAAGCCACCTTTTCGCAGGTGGTGGGCACCGACGGGCTGCGCCCGGATCAACGCACGTCGGTGCCGAGCCTGGTGCTCGCCGGGGACTGGACCCGAACCGATTGGTCGGCGACCATGGAAAGCGCCGCCCAGAGCGCGGCCCGCGCCGTGGAATTACTGCTCGAGCTGCCGCCCTCGCCATGAGCCCGCAATCAGAGCCGAAGCGGCGGATGTCGGCACAAGCGCGGCGGACGCAGTTGCTCGACCACGCCCGCGACATCGTCGCCGCCGAGGGCTACGCCGCGGTGACCATCGAACGGGTGGCCCGCGCCGCGCAGGTCACCCGGACGGTGCTGTATCAGAACTTCGGTGATCTGGCCGGCCTGATGACCGCACTACTGGACCGCGAATCGGCGATTGCCTTCGCTGGAATGCGCAGCGTAGACGGTCCGCCCGACGAGGACCCGGACGCGCTCGGCCGCGGCATTCTGGCGTATCTGCATGCGGCGCCGACCAGCTGGCGCATCATCCTGAGCTCGCCCGCCGGTGCTCCGCCCCAGTTGGGGGCCCGCACCGAGGCGGGCCGTCGCTATGCCCGAACCATCGCCGCGGGGCGGCTGTCCCGGATCGTGGGCCACCCAGTCGACGCCGACGGCGTGACGACCCGGCTGTTGCTGTCGGCGTTGGAGGAACTGGCCCTGCTCCACCTCACCGATCCGCGAACTCACCCGGACGAATTGGTGCTCAGTTATCTGCGGTCACTGGTCGCCTGGGCGGTCCGGGTCGAACAGGCGACGGCGGCGACCGGACGGTAGAGTAGGCGCTCGCAGGGCCGAGTCGTTCAGGATCCTCGTCGTGGGGGATGTTGTCGAGGATTTTCTGGACGGAGGGCAGCACCGCCATTACCCGGCCCGTGGCACGGGGGATGGGCACCGGGCTGCCAGGCTCTCCCGAGGACCACACGGCTATATTAGCCCGAGCTAACTTCTTGAACGATTACCCGGAAGGCGACATTGTGAGCGAAAAGGGACGGCTGTTCACCAGTGAGTCGGTGACCGAGGGCCACCCCGACAAGATCTGTGACGCCATCAGCGACTCGGTGCTCGACGCACTGCTCGCCGATGACCCCCGTTCGCGTGTTGCGGTGGAAACCCTGGTCACCACCGGCCAGGTGCACGTGGTCGGTGAGGTGACCACCAACGCCCGCGAAGCCTTCGCCAACATCACCAACACGGTGCGCGAGCGCATCCTGGAGATCGGCTACGACTCCTCGGCCAAAGGCTTCGACGGTGAGACCTGCGGGGTCAACATCGGGATCGGCGCGCAGTCGCCCGACATCGCCCAGGGCGTCGACACCGCCCACGAGGCCCGCGTCGAGGGTGCGGCCGACCCGCTGGACTCCCAGGGCGCCGGCGACCAGGGCCTGATGTTCGGCTACGCGATCGCCGACACCCCGGAGCTGATGCCGCTGCCCATCGCGCTGGCTCACCGCCTGTCGCGGCGGCTAACCGAGGTTCGCAAAAACGGCACGCTGGACTACCTGCGCCCCGACGGTAAGACCCAGGTCACCATCGAGTACGAGGACGACGTCCCGACCCGGCTGGACACCGTGGTGATCTCCACCCAGCACGCCGAGGGCATCGACCTGGTCAACACCCTGGACCCCGACCTGCGCGAGCACGTCATCTCCACCGTGCTCGCCGAGCTCGCTCACGAGACGCTGGACTCGTCGTCGACCCGCATCCTGATCAACCCGACCGGCAAGTTCGTCGTCGGCGGACCGATGGGTGACGCCGGCCTGACCGGCCGCAAGATCATCGTCGACACCTACGGCGGCTGGGCTCGCCACGGCGGCGGCGCCTTCTCCGGCAAGGACCCGTCGAAGGTGGACCGCTCGGCCGCCTACGCGATGCGCTGGGTGGCCAAGAACATCGTCGCCGCGGGCCTGGCCCAGCGCGTCGAGGTCCAGGTGGCCTACGCCATCGGCAAAGCCGCGCCGGTCGGTCTGTTCATCGAGACCTTCGGCACCGCCACCGTCGACCCGGTCAAGATCGAGAAGATCGTCCCGGAGGTGTTCGACCTACGCCCGGGCGCGATCGTGCGTGACCTGGACCTGCTGCGTCCGATCTACGCACCGACCGCGGCTTACGGTCACTTCGGCCGTACCGACATCGAACTGCCGTGGGAGCAGCTGGACAAGGTCGACGACCTCAAGCGCGCCATCTAGTTGCTTGCGCCAGCAGTCGCGAAAGCCCCCATTTCGGCCTCGAATTGGGGGCTTTCGCGTCTTTCGGCCTACGGCAGTCAGGCGCTGAACAGGTAGTCGTCCATGTCGAAGCGGCGGCTGCGCCAGTAGGCCTCCACGGTGGTGGTGGGCCGCAGCGGGACATCCCCGTGCTTGTCGAAGTAGTAGCTGTTGGCCGATTTGCAGCTGTCCTGCCAGAACACCTGGCGGTGCCGTTTGCTCATCATCTCGTCGAAATAGCGGGTATTGGCCGCCTCCGATATCTCGATCCGGGTCGCCCCACGGCCACGGGCGCTCTTCAGGCACCGCACGATGTGATGCGTCTGTGCTTCCACGAGTGCGAAATACGATGACCCGACGTAGCCGTACGGGCCGAAGACACTGAACAGATTGGGGAATCCTGGGATGCTGACCCCCTCGTAGGCCTGCAGTCGGTGCTCGTCCCAGAAGCTGGCCAGGGTCTGGCCTCCGGCCCCGGTGACGCCGAAGGTGGGAATGTTGTCGCTGTCCATCACCTTGAAACCGGTGGCCAAGATCAGCACGTCGACCTCGTGGGACGTCCCGTCGGCGGTGATGACCCCGGTGGGAGCGATCCGGTCGATGGGGTCGACCACCAGGTGCACGTTGTCGCGGTTGAACGTCGACAGGTAGGTGTTGTGGAAGCCGGGGCGCTTGCAGCCGACGGCGTAGTGCGGGGTGAGCTGCTTACGCAGTTCTGGATCGCGCACCTGGCGCCGCAGATACGCCCGTCCCGCCGACTCCATCTGCTTGGCCAGCGGAAACACCGTGAAGTACTGCGCCGCGATGGGGAAGGTCGCCTCGACGTAGGCCTGACTGACCAGCCGCTGCAGGGACTTGCCGCCGGGAATCCGCATCGCCCAGCGGATCGGAGTGGGCAGCGGCACATCGAATTTCGGGAAGCACCAGATCGGTGTCCGCTGGAATACGGTCAGTGCGGAAACCTTCGGCGCGATCTCCGGGATCACCTGCACCGCAGAGGCGCCGGTGCCGATCACCGCCACGCGCTTGCCGGTCAGGTCCTGCGAATGGTCCCAACGCGCGGTATGGATCGTCACCCCGGCGAAGGTGTCGACACCGGCGATGTCAGGAAGGTTGGGGGTGGTCAGCACCCCGCTGGCGTTGATCAGGAATCGCGCGCTGAGCTCACCGAGTTGATCCGTCTGAACGCGCCACCAGCCGCGTTCGTCGTCGAACTCCGCGGCAACCACCTTGGTGGCGAACCGGATTCGCGAGCGCAGACCGTACTTGTCCACGCAGTGCTCGGCGTAGGCCTTCAGCTCCCCGCCAGGCGCGTAGGTGCGCGACCAGTCCGGGCTCTGCTCGAACGAGAACTGGTAGGAGAACGACGGGATGTCCACGGCGATACCCGGATAGGTGTTCCAGTGCCAGGTGCCGCCGACCCCGTCGCCGGCTTCGATGATCGAGAAGTCCGACATCCCGGCACGGTCCAGATTGATGGCTGCTCCGATGCCGGAGAAGCCGGCGCCGACGATCAGAATCTCGTGGTCGGGTTCCTCGCTCACGATGCGCTCCTCATCGCCGGTGTCGATCGAGGTCGACGGTAGCGCGCACGCCGGGCGACCGGGGCGGTGTTACGGCAAATCCTGCGGCGGCAGACGCCACGGTGGATTGCGGCGGGTTTCGCCGGCGTGAAACAGGCACAATCGGTGGCCGTCGGGATCGAACAGCCGGGCCTCTCGCCACAGCCACGCCATGTCGGTGGGTGGTTGGGTGAACTCAACCGAACCGCGCAACCGCTGGTATTGCTCGTCAAGATCGTCGGCTTCGAAATAGATCGTCACCCGCTCATCGGACGCGATCTCGCTGCTGCGCTCGACCGAGAAGGTGCTGTCCCCGTCCGGGCACTCGAACCGTAGGTAGTCGTCCGTCTTGACGATCAGCCGCAGTCCGAGCAGGCCGTAGAACGTCTCGGCGCGGTCCAGGTCGGTGCTGCCGACGGTTACCTGGTTCAGCCGCATCGCATCACGCCAGGGCAGCCCGCAACGCGGCCAGGCCGAGGTCGGCGGCCTCAGTGGCCACCGGGATCACGCCGGCGTAGCCCAGATAGCCGTGCACCAGCGTCTCGGCGTTGTGGACTTGCACCGGAACCCCGGCAGCGGCCAGTAGCTCCCCGTACCGGATCCCGTCGTCGCGCAGCGGATCGTGCCCGGCGACCGCGATGTAGGCCGGCGGCAGGCCGGCGAGATTCTCGGCGCGTGCCGGAGCCAGATTCGCCGGTGGGCTGGTCAGGTCGAGGTCCCCGGCGTAGGCGCGCGTCAACGCGGCGATCGCGGCGCTGTCGATGATCGGCGCGTTGGCGTTCTCGGTGAATGACGGCAGGCTGCCGTCGTAGGTGGTGGCCGGGTACCACAGCAGCTGGAAGGCGATCGCCGGACCGCCGGCGTCACGGGCCAGCTGGCACACCACCGCGGCCAGGTTCCCGCCCGCCGAATCCCCGGCCACCGCCAGCTTCGACGGGTCTACGCCCAGCTCGGTGGCGTGATCCGCCACCCACTCGGTGGCCGCCATCGCGTCCTCGACAGCGGCCGGGAACAGGTTCTCCGGGGCCAGACGGTAGTCCACAGACACCACCACCGCACCCGCGTCGACTGCGTGCATGCGCGCGGTGCCGTCGTGGGTATCGAGGTCGCCGGCGACGAAGCCGCCGCCGTGAAAGAACACCACCACCGGCGCGCCACCCGATTCGGTGCCCGCCGGCCGGTAGATGCGTATCGGCAGGGCGCCCCCGGGTCCATCGATCACCCGGTCCTCGCTGGGAAGCTCCGGGTGCACCGGCCGATGGGGCAGGTTGCGCATAGCGCGACGCGCTGCTTCGGCGCCGTCGTCCAGTGTCAGTCGGAACGGGACGGCTTCCAGTACCTTCAGCACTATGGGGTCGATTGCTGGCATAAAAACACCGTACGCAACCAAACGAGTATTCACCGGCTGGGCAGCTGCGGGATGGCTGGGAGTGGCTTACGGCATCTTCCTGACGGTGGTGGCGTTGCGCTCAGCGCCGGGAGAGGCGCTGACCGGGCAGTGGGTCGGGCAGCCGGCCTTCAAGGCGGCGATGGCGGTGCTGCTGGTGTTCGCCGCGGCCGCCCACCCGATACTGCGGGAGGCGCGCTGGCTGATCCCGGCCCTGATCTTCTCGGCTACCGGCGACTGGTTGCTGGCCATCCCGTGGTGGGAACCGTCCTTCGTCGCAGGTCTTGCCGCGTTCCTCGTGGCCCACCTGTGCTTTTTGGGCGCGCTGCTGCCGCTGGTGGTGGTGTCGCGGGCCCGGCTGGTCGGGGCGGGCGTGGTGGCGGTGAGCTGCCTGGTGCTGTTGGCGTGGTTCTGGCCCGGCATGGCCCGCGAAGGCATGACCCTGCCGGTGACGGTGTACGTCGGGGTGCTCGGCGCGATGGTGTGCGCCGCGCTGCTGGCGAAGCTGCCCACCCCCTGGACCGCGATCGGCGCGGTGTGCTTCGCGGTGTCGGACGCCATGATCGGAGCCAGCCAGTTCGTGTTGGGCAATGAACTGCTGGCGGTGCCGATCTGGTGGGCCTACGCGGCCGCACAGCTGCTGATCACCGCCGGGTTCTTCTTCGGCCGGCCCACCGGCACCGAAGCGGCGGCCACGGACTGACATCCGCCGCCGGGCTCGGTCGGTCAATGCCGGTGATTCCCGGTCCCGGGACGCAGTCGTTCCGGATCGAAGGCGGGCAGCCGACGGCGGTGCAGGGCGGTCATGTGGTGGTTCGCCAACGCATCGCCGTGTCCCGAAGCGATGTCGCCGATGCTGAACAGGGACTCCCCGCCGGGATCGAAGTAGGAGCTGTGGCCGCTCATCGGCAATGTCACACCGTGGGTTTCGGCTTTGAAGCGAGTGGACCCGTACCCGTCGGCGGCCGGGTCGACGCCCAGCCCGAGCGTGGCCGATGTTGGGTGCAGCGGTAATTGCGGCTCGCCACCGAAGCCGGTGATCGGATCCGACGACGCCGCCCCCACATACACGTGACCACCGGCCGGCAGGTGAAAGTCGTTGGCGCTGTGGGCCAGGTCGGTTCCCGGTGACCCGACGAGCACCACGTCATCAGCGCGCAACCCCGCCGAGGCCGCCGCGTCGGCCACCGCCGTCGAGCCGTAGGAGTGACCCACAACGGTGACGTGTGATCCGCCGACATGCGACGCCATCAGGGAGTTGACGTCGGCGGCCAGCAGCCTGCCCCCGGCCCGTGCGGCAGCCGGTTGGGTCACCGCCGGATCGAACAGGCTGTCCGGTGCGCGATAACCCATCCATACCACGACCGAATTGGTGCGGTCGGGATCGGAGCGGACCACCTCGCGATAGACATTGCGCCCGTCCGGGTGCGACAGGTAGCCGTCGCGGACGCTGCTGTGTGCGCCGGGCACTAGCACGGTGACGTTGTCAGCGGTGTCCGGATCGCCGATCGCGATCGCAGCCCGCCCGCGTCCGCCGAACGCTGCCGGTTCATAGGTGAGCAGCAGCACCGGGGCGGCGCCGTCACCGGCGTTGACCGCGAGCCCGTCGCGGACCCGTAGCGCGTTCTGGTAGCGCGCCAGCTCGGCGGGACTGATCGCCGACGTCGGGTTGGCCACCCGGCGAATGTCGTCGGCCAGCGCCTGCCGGTTGATCCGGTCGCGCAGCCGGGCCGGCACACCGTAGCCGGAACCGCTCGAGCGCAACCGGCCTGTCTGGAACCGATTGTCGGCGATGCCGTCAGCGACCACCCGGCAGATCTCTCGCAGCTTGGCGGCCAGGAAGAGCTGGAAGTGGCGGGCACCGGCCGGGGTGTCCCAGACCGGCGCCCACGGAGAAGCCAGGGTGTCGCGGATCTCGCCGTGGATGGCGTGCAGGTGGCGACCGCCGGCACGGGCGTGCGCGGCGGCATCGTGCACTGTGGCGGCCAGCAGGTGATCGGTCAGCCCCGCAGTCCGCATCCGCGTGGCGAGGTCCGCCTCGCGACGTCGCACCGCGGCCGCGTGGGCCCCGCGCTGTTCGGGCATACCGCAGCAACGTAATTCAGCTCAGTTGGGCACGTGCCCGCCGATACACAGCCCGTCATGGCTGTGATCCGCCGTCTGCCGCGGTCGGCGCCGTCTGCTAGACCTGCGTGGTGAGTGTCGACAGCGAACCCGGCGGCCGCAGCGAGCCCATCGCTCGGGTGCTGCCGATGCTGTCGGTGCCGCACCTAGACCGGGAATTCGACTATCTCGTCACCTCGGAGCAGGACGAGGATGCCCGGCCCGGGGCCCGGGTGCGGGTGCGCTTTCACGGCCGGCTGGTGGACGCCTTCGTCTGGGAGCGTCGTGCCGACACCGACCATGTCGGCAGGCTGGGCCGGCTGGAGCGGGTGGTCTCGGCCGAACCGGTGCTCACCGACGAGGTCCGCCGGCTGGTGGAGGCGGTGGCCGCACGTTATGCCGGCAGCAGGGCCGACGTGCTGCGGTTGGCGGTGCCGCCCCGGCACGCCCGGGTGGAACGCGAAGCGATGCCGCCAACCGAACCCCCCGTCATCGGCCCGGTCGACCCCGCGGGCTGGCGGCGCTACGGAGCGGGCGGATCGTTTCTGGCCGCGCTGGGCGAAGGCCGGGCGGCGCGTGCGGTGTGGCAGGTGCTGCCCGGGGACTCCTGGACCGACCGGTTCGTCGACGCCGCCGCCCAGACGATCCGCGCCGGCCGCACCGCCCTGGCGATCGTGCCCGATCAGCGAGACGTCGACGCACTGTATCGGGCCGCGACGGCCCGCATCGATGAGCCGTCGGTGGTGGCGCTGTCCGCCGGATTGGGCCCGGCCACCCGTTACCGGCGCTGGCTGTCGGTGTTGCGGGGCGGGGCGCGGCTGGTGATCGGTACGCGCAGTGCGGTATTCGCCCCGCTGGCTGATCTGGGCCTGGTGATGGTCTGGGATGACGGTGACGACTCCCTTGCGGAGCCGCGGGCGCCCTATCCCCATGCCCGCGAGGTGGCGATGCTGCGGGCGCATCTGGCGGGCTGCGCCGCCCTGATCGGCGGGCACGCCCGCACCGCCGAAGCGCACGCTCTGGTGGGCACCGGGTGGGCGCACGACGTGGTGGCCCCGCGGGCGGTGTTGCGGGCGGCCGTGCCGCGGGTGGTCGCCCTGGACGACACCGGCTATGCCGAGGAGCGCGACGCCGCGGCGCGCAGCGCTCGCTTGCCCACGGTGGCGCTGCAGAGCGCGCGCAGCGCACTGGCTGCCGGGGCGCCGGTACTGGTGCAGGTGCCCCGGCGCGGTTATGTTCCGTCGCTGGCCTGTGGGCGCTGCCGCACGATCGCGCGCTGTCGGCACTGCACCGGGCCGTTGTCGCTGCCCGAGCGTGGCGGGGCCGCCCAGTGCCGCTGGTGCGGCCGGGTCGACCCGGCGCTGCGGTGCGCGTGCTGCGGGTCGGATGCCGTGCGGGCGGTGGTCATCGGCGCCCGGCGCACCGCCGAAGAACTTGGCCGCGCCTTCCCGGGCACCCCGGTCGTGACCTCCGCCGGTGACACCATCGTCGACCGCATCGAGGACGGTGCGGCCCTGGTGATCGCCACTCCCGGCGCCGAACCCCGCGCCCCGCACGGCTACGGGGCAGCGTTGTTGCTGGACAGTTGGGCGCTGCTGGGCCGCCAGGATCTGCGTGCCGCCGAGGACACCCTGCGGCGCTGGATGGGCGCGGCGGCGCTGGTGCGTGACCATGCGTCCGGCGGGCTGGTGACGGTGGTCGCCGAATCGTCGATCCCGACGGTGCAGGCGCTGATCCGGTGGGATCCGGTCGGCCATGCCGACGCCGAGTTGGCCACCCGGGCCGAGGTGGGGCTGCCGCCCGCGGTGCACATGGCGGCCCTCGACGGTGATCCGGAGTCGGTGACGACGCTGCTGGAGCAGGCGCGGCTGCCCGACGGCGCCGACCTGCTGGGGCCGGTGCCGTTGCCGCCGGGAGTACGGCGTCCGGCCGGGGTGCCCGACGAGCTGAATGTGATCCGGATGCTGGTCAGGGTGGGTCGCGACCACGGCTTGCCGTTGGCTTCAGCGTTGCGTCACGGCATCGGAGTGCTCAGCGCACGCGGCTCGACTCACCCGGTGCGGGTCCAGATCGATCCCTTGCACATCGGTTAGCCAGTCGGCCGGCCCCGCCTCACCACGGCACGAGTTGGATCATGCCGGGCGCCCTGGGTTGCGCCGGCGGCGGCTCGGCAGGCGTGCCGATGTCGGAGCCCCCGCCGCCTGCGCCGCCGTTGTCGCCGCCGCCGTTTTCTGAGCCGCTGCGGTCGGTGGCACTGCCGGACGGTGGACCGCCGGGGGCCGGCAGGTTTTGCGGCGGCGGTGGCGGCTGCTGCGGTGGCGGGGGCAGCATCTGCTCCGGCGGAGGCGGCGGCGGGAGCTGCTCGGGTGGCGCTTGGGGCGGTGGGGGCAGTTTGGGCGGTGGCGGCGGCTTTTGTTGTGGCGGTGGTTTCGTGGCGGTCCCGGGCGACCGGGGGATCTTGGCCTTGGGTGCCTTCGGCGGTGGAATCTTCGGCGGTTTCGGTTGCGACGCGTCGCCGGTGGCTATGGTGTCGACCGGTGAGCCGAGCACCGCGCCACCGGTGCCGGTCCGGAGACGGTGATGCGCTGCCACGAACCGGCCGGCGGGCGCGGTGGACGTGCGAGCGGCCGCCAGTGAAGCGATCTTGCCCTGGTCGCCCGGACAGTAGACCTCGACTGCTGCCGCTATGAATCGGCTCATGGTGGCCGCCAGCCGATCTGACTGCTCGCGCAATGCGGGGTTCATTCCGAAGGCATCGTTGTCCAATCCGTCCAGGACGGTGCGCGCCGGTATACCGTCGTCGAGTTTGCGGCACACGGTGTGGCCGGCGGCGACAACGGTCGAGATGTTTTCCATGGCGGGAATCTGCTTCTCTTGCAGTACCGCCAGAAACTGGTCGTCTTGATTCGGGTCTGCCGCTGCCGCGCCGCACGGCAACATGGCAGCAGCGAGCGCGGTGATCGCGGCGGTGGTGACGCAGTGGTACGCCGGGTTGAACATGGCACGGCTCTCCGTTTCTTTTCCGGACCGTGCCCGTCGTCGGCCGTGAGGTGGGGGAGGCCGCCACCGTTGCCTGCATTGACAATTGACCCAATCAGAAACGGGCGGGGCGGTGGATGTTGTCTCCGCCGGAGTTGTTTGTCGCTTCTACGCGTGGTTCCCCGTCCGTACCGGAGAGCAGCATGGGCAACTCGCGGGAATACGCAGCGGCGATAGCCAAAGGGTCGCGGTACTCGCGAGAACCTGCGCGTCGCTACCTGTGCTAGCTGCTATTGAACATATGTTGCGCCTCCGTTTGATGGGCGGTGGCTGTCGATTCGGCAGCTGCCATAATAGATCGTATACCGATATTTCATCATCGGAATCGGTGCCGCCGCAAGAGTTTGCAGGCCGTCACGTCAGGACAAAGGGCAGCTGGATCGGCAATTGAGGTCCAACGGCCCCTGCCGAATCATCCCGGGCCGCAGTAGTTTCAAAGGTAAGTCGGCTAGCCGGCTGATCAATATGGTTGGAGGCCTGCGATGTCACAAGTGAGAACGACACCCGGAATCGTGGTGGGTGTGGACGGATCGCCTGAATCCGACGCGGCAGTGGCCTGGGCGACGCATGAGGCGATCATGCGCCAGTTGCCGCTCACGCTGCTGCATGTGGTGACGCCCCTGGAGACCGGCTGGCCACCCGGGCCGATGTCCGAGGGAATCCCCAGCTGGCAGGCCGACGAGGCGAACAAGATCCTGGCGCGGGCCCGCAACGTCGTCGACGCCAGCCGGGGCGACGCCGCGTCACCGGAGGTGCGCACCGAGATGGCCTACGCCCCGGTGGTCTCGACGCTGATCGGTGTCACCAAGAATTGTTGGCTGACCGTCGTGGGCTCAACGGGATTGGGTGCGATCGGCCGCCTGCTGCTGGGCTCGGTGAGCACCAGCCTGATTCACCACGCACAGGGTCCGGTTGCGGTCATTCGCACCGATCGGGCTTGCGCGACAGATGCGCCCGTGGTGGTGGGCATCGACGGTTCACCCGCGTCGGAGCGGGCTACGGCGCTGGCCTTTGAGGAGGCCTCCCACCGCGGAGTATCGCTGGTGGCATTGCACGCCTGGAGTGACGTCGGGGTCATGCCCATCCTCAACGTGGACCAGCACGACTACGAAGTCCAGGGCCACGAGATCCTCGCCGAACGCCTGGCGGGCTACCAGGAGCAATATCCGGATGTCGCCGTCGAGCGACGGGTCGTCCGTGACCACCCGGCTCGCTGGTTGGTCAAGGCGGCCGAGCAGGCTCAGCTGGTGGTGGTCGGTAGTCGCGGCCGTGGCGGATTCGCCAGTCAGCTCTTGGGGTCGGTCAGCTCCGCGGTGGTTCAGGCCGCAGGCATTCCGGTGATCGTGGTCCGCCCGGACGGAAGATGACCGTCGGCCACGCTCGGGGGCGGTCCGTTGCTCGCCCCCGCCCCGGGCCGCGCTGGTAACACTGGATGTCATGGAGTCCACGACACACGGCGACGTGGGTGCGCCGAAAGCGGCGCCCTACGTCGCGGCCCACGAAACGCACTCCGGCGTGGTGATCTTGGCCGGCGATCGTGCCTACAAGGCCAAGAAGCCGGTGCAGACCGACTTCCTGGACTTCCGTACCGTCGAGCAGCGCGAAGAGGCGTGCGCGCGGGAAGTCCGCCTCAACAGCCGAATCGCCCCCGACAGTTACTTCGGGGTGGCCCATCTCAGCGGTCCGTCCGCCGGGGCGCCCGAACCGATCGTCGTCATGCGCCGCTATCAGGACGACCAGCGGTTGGCTTCGATGGTCAGCAGTGGTGCCCCGGTAGAAGGCGTGCTCGACAGCATCGCCCGGACACTGGCAGACTTCCACGACCGTGCCGAGCGCGGCCCGCGAATCAGCCTGCAGGGCAAGCCCGAGGCTATCCACCAACGGTGGTTCGACAACTTCCCCACCCTGCGCCGTCACGCTGACACCGTGGTGCCCGGCGAGACGGTGCGCCTTGTTGAGGATCTCGCCGGCGCATACCTTGCCGGTCGAGCGGATCTGTTCGCTCAGCGGATCGACGCGGGCTGCATTGTCGACGGCCATGCCGACCTGCTCGCCGATGACATCTTCTGGGCGGAGAACCGGCCGGTGCTGCTCGACTGCCTGGAGTTCAGTGACGACTTGCGTTTCATCGACCGCATCGACGACGCCGCCTTCCTTGCCATGGACCTGGAATTCCTGGGCCGCAAGGATCTCGGCGACCACTTCCTGAACCGCTACGCCACCTATGCGGGCGACACGGCGCCGTCCTCGTTGCGGGATTTCTATATCGCCTACCGCGCCACGGTGCGGGCGAAAGTGGACTGCGTGCGGCTGACCCAGGGCAAGGCCGGGGCTGACGCCGCCGCGGCGCGCCACCTGGCGATCGCGGTGAGCCACCTCGAGCGCGGCGCGATCCGGCTGGCGCTGGTCGGGGGCGGTCCCGGAACCGGTAAGTCGACGCTGGCCCGAAAGCTCGCCGAACAGATCGGGGCGGTGGTGCTGTCCACCGACGACGTGCGCAAAGAACTGCACGAGTCGGGGCAGCTGAGCGGAGAGGCCGGCTCCCTGGGCGCCGGTTTGTATGCACCGGCCAATGTGGCTGCCGTCTACCAGGCGATCCTGCATCGGGCGGGCCGGTATCTGGCCAGCGGTCAGTCGGTGATCCTCGATGGAACCTGGCGCGATGGGCAGGTCCGTGCCGCGGCCCGCCGCCTGGCCGCCCACAAGCACGCGGCGACCACCGAGATCCAGTGCGTGGTGCCGGTTGAGGTCGCCGCCGACCGAATCAGAAGCAGGGCCCCGGGCAACTCCGATGCGACACCACAGATCGCCGAAGCGCTGGCAGCTCACGACTTCGAGTGGGATACCGCCCATCGCGTCGACACGTCGCAACCGCTCGATGATTGCGTGCGAAAGGCTCAGGAGCTGTGGCGCGCCGCGATCCAGCGGACCCGACTTCCCTAAACTGTCCCGGTGCGCATTGTCTTCGCCGGCACCCCGGACACCGCGTTGCCGTCGTTGCAACGGCTGATCGATTCGCCGCGCCACGAGGTGGTGGCGGTACTGACCCGGCCCGACGCGGCGTCCGGCCGGCGGGGGAGCCCGCAGCCGTCCCCGGTGGCCCGCCTGGCTCTTGACCACGGCATTCCGGTGCTGCGGCCGACCCAGCCCAATGCGCCCGAGTCGGTCGCGGAGCTGGCCGCACTGGCGCCGGAGTGCTGCCCGGTGGTCGCCTACGGGGCGCTACTGCGCGACGCGTTGTTGGCGGTGCCGACACACGGTTGGGTCAACCTGCACTTCTCCCTGCTGCCGGCCTGGCGGGGCGCGGCTCCGGTGCAGGCGGCCATCGCCGCCGGCGACGAGGTGACCGGAGCGACGACGTTTCGCATCGAGCCGGAACTGGATTCCGGGCCGGTCTACGGGGTCACGACCGAGACCATCCGGGCCGATGACACCGCCGGCGAACTGCTGGCGCGGCTGGCGGTCTCGGGCGCCGAGCTGTTGGCGGCCACCCTCGACGGCATCGATGACGGAGCGCTGCACGCAGTGCCGCAACCGCACGACGGGGTCAGCTATGCACCGAAGATCAGCGTGGAGGACGCGCGGGTGCACTGGGAGCTGCCGGCCACGGTGATCGACCGCCGGATCCGCGCCGTCACCCCGAACCCGGGCTCCTGGACCATGATCGGCGACCTGCGAGTCAGAGTCGGGCCCGTCAGCCTCGCCGCGGACGGGCCGGCAGGACTGCCACCCGGCGCCCTACATGTCGACCGCCGGCAGGTGTGGGTCGGCACCGGCACGGATCCGGTGCGATTGGGTCAGATCCAGCCGCAGGGAAAGAAACTGATGGACGCCGCAGACTGGGCGCGCGGCGCTCGGCTCGACCCCGAGGTGCGGGCGTCATGACCGGACCCCAACGCGGCCAGCGCCGGCCGCAGCGCCCCCAGGACGGCTCACGCAAACCCCGCCGCAAGCCCCTGGACCCGGCTCGTCGCGCCGCATTCGATGTGCTGCAGGCAGTCTCCCAGCGTGATGCCTACGCCAACCTCGCGCTGCCGGCGCTGCTGGCCGAACGTGGAATCACCGGCCGTGACGCCGCTTTCGCCACGGAACTGACCTACGGCACCTGCCGGGTGCGGGGCCTGCTCGACGCCATCATCGGCGCGGCAGCGCAGCGCCAACCCGAGACGATCCACCCGGTGCTGCTGGATCTGCTGCGGCTGGGCAGCTATCAACTCCTGCGCACCCGAGTCGAGCCGCACGCCGCGGTATCGACCACCGTCGATCAGGCTGTCCTCGAATTCGACTCCGCACGAGGCGGTTTCGTCAACGGCGTGCTGCGCACCATCAGCACCCGTGATGAGCAGTCCTGGACCGCGGAACTGGCACCGAACGCCGACAGCGATCCGATCGGCCACGCCGCCTTCGTCCGCGCCCACCCGCGCTGGATCGCGCAGGCGTTCGCCGACGCGCTGGGCGCCGCCGCCGGCGAACTCGACGCGGTGCTGGCCGGTGACGACGAGCGGCCCCGCGTGCATCTCGCGGCCCGGCCGGGCGCCTTGACCGCGGCCGAGCTGGCCGCCGCGGTGGACGGCGAAGTCGGCCGGTATTCGCCCTACGCCGTCTATCTGCCCGGTGGTGACCCCGGCAAGCTCGACGCCGTACGTGCCGGTCAGGCGCTGGTTCAGGACGAGGGCAGCCAGTTGGTGGCCCGCGCCCTCACGCTGGCTCCAGTCGACGGTGACACCGGGCGGTGGCTGGACCTGTGCGCCGGACCCGGCGGCAAGACCGCGCTGCTAGCCGCCCTCGGCGCCCAGACCGGGGCGCGGGTGACCGCGGTGGAGCAGGCCCCGCACCGGGCCGCGCTGGTCGCCGATAACACCCGCGGTCTGGACGTGCAGGTGCTGACGGCCGACGGCCGCGACTCAGGTTTGGAACCCGGCTTCGACCGGGTGCTGGTCGACGCGCCCTGCACCGGATTGGGCGCCCTGCGGCGCAGACCCGAAGCCCGTTGGCGCCGCCTGCCCGCCGATATCCCGGTACTGGCCAAACTGCAGCGCGAGTTGCTGGCCGCCGCGATCGGGCTGACCCGGCCGGGGGGAGTGGTGTTATACGCGACATGCTCGCCGCACCTGGCCGAGACGGTCGGTGTGGTGGCCGATGCGCTACGCCGGCATCCGGTGCGGGCGTTGGACACCCGGGAACTGTTCGCCCCGGTTGACGCGCTGGGCGACGGACCGCACGTGCAGCTGTGGCCACACCGGCACGGGACCGACGCCATGTTCGCTGCGGCGCTACAAGTAATCTGAGCGCATGTCACGAGCCATGATCGCGCCGTCGATCCTGTCGGCCGATTTTGCCCGCCTCGCCGATGAGGTCGCCGCTGTCAAGGGTGCGGACTGGCTGCACGTCGACGTGATGGACGCCCATTTCGTCCCGAACCTGACCCTGGGTCTGCCGGTGGTGCAGAGCCTGCTGGCGGCCACCGACATCCCGATGGACTGCCATCTGATGATCGAGGACCCGGGACGCTGGGCGCCGCCCTACGCCGAAGCCGGCGCGTACAACGTCACGTTCCACGCCGAGGCCACCGACAATCCCGTCGCCGTGGCACGCGACATCCGCGCCGCGGGTGCCAAAGCCGGACTCAGCATCAAGCCCGGCACGCCGCTGGAGCCCTACCTGGAGATCCTGCGGGACTTCGACACCCTGCTGGTGATGTCGGTGGAGCCCGGGTTCGGCGGGCAGTCCTTCATCCCCGAGGTGCTGAGCAAGGTGCGCACCGTGCGCAAGCTGGTCGATTCCGGGGAGCTGAGCATCCTGGTGGAGATCGACGGCGGCATCAACGCCGACACCGTCGAGCAGGCCGCGGAAGCCGGCGTCGACTGCTTCGTCGCCGGTTCGGCCGTCTACAGCGCCGCTGACCCGGGCGCCGCCGTCGAGTCACTGCGGCGTCAGGCTCTGGCGGCGTCACCGCACCTGCGCGCATGACTATCGAAGGCGACGGCGAGAGAGGAACGAGCGAGCAAGGAGTCGAGGCATGAGCGCTGCGTCGGCCGCCGAGCATGGCGTCGACCATGACGCCGCCATGCTGTTGGCGGTCGAACAGGCGCAGCGGGTCAAGGGCAACACCTATCCCAACCCGCCGGTGGGCGCGGTCATTCTGGATCGCGACGGCCGGGTGGCCGGCGTCGGGGGGACCCGGCCGACCGGCGAGGCGCACGCCGAAGTGGTGGCGTTGCGCCGGGCCGGTGAGCTGAGTGTCGGCGGTACGGCGGTCGTCACCCTCGAGCCGTGCAATCACCACGGCAAGACCCCGCCGTGCGTGGATGCGCTGCTGGCCGCCGGGGTGGCGCAGGTGGTCTACGCCGTGGACGACCCCAACCCGGATGCGGGCGGCGGGGCGGCGCGGCTGGCCGGTGCGGGCGTGCAGGTGCTCTCCGGGGTCCAGGCCGCGGCCGTGAGCACCGGGCCGTTGCGGGAATGGCTGCACAAGCAACGCACGGGCCGCCCGCACGTCACCTGGAAATACGCCACCAGCATCGACGGCCGCAGCGCGGCCGCCGACGGTTCCAGCCAGTGGATCACCAGCGAGGCGGCCCGGGCCGATCTGCACCGCCGTCGGGCGGCAGCCGACGCCATCGTGGTCGGCACCGGCACCGTGCTCGTCGACGACCCCACATTGACCGCCCGGCTGCCCGACGGCACCCTGGCCGAACGTCAACCACTGCGGGTGGTGGTGGGCCAGCGGGAGATCTCCGCGGACGCGCACGTGCTCAATGACGACTCACGCACCATGGTGATCCGCACCCACGACCCGGCCGAGGTACTGCGGGCCCTCGCCGACCGCACCGATGTGCTGCTCGAGGGCGGCCCCACGTTGGCCGGGGCATTCCTGCGAGCGGGAGCGATCGACCGCATCCTGGCCTACGTGGCACCGATCCTGCTGGGCGGGCCGGTCACCGCCGTCGACGACGTCGGCGTGCCCAACATTGCCCGGGCATTGCGCTGGCGGTTCGACACCCTGGAGCAGATCGGCCCCGACCTGCTGCTATCGCTGGTCCCGCACTAGCGCCTGGCACCGCTCACCGTGAGATGGCGGCCTCCGGCTCGGGCACTTCCGGATCTTCGGCGTGTACGTCGTTGCTGCCGATGAACAATCCCAGCACCGCGCCCACCACACAGATGAGGGCGGTGATTCCGAAGATCTCGCCGTACATCATGGCGAAGGCCAGCTTGGAGTTGGCCGCAGTTGCGGCCATCTTCTCGGCCAGGCTGCCGCCGGGCATCTTGGGCAGGCCGGCCAGGATCTGGTTGAACCGGTACAGGCCCCACGCCGACAGCGCCGCCATGCCGACCAGCATTCCCGTCATCCGGGCCACCACCACACCCGCCGCGGCAATACCGTGCTCCCGTGGCGGCACCACGCGCATCACCGCTGAGGTCAGCGGGCCGATCACCAGGCCCAGACCGAAGCCGGCCAGCACCTGGTCGGTATGTGCCGCCGGAAGGCTCAAGCCGAGTACATCGTGGTGATAGGCCATCAGGTCGACCGGCCACTTCGAGATCAGCCAGTAGCCCCCGGCGGCGATGAGCAGCCCGACGAACGTCACCAGCCGGTCACCGGCCACGGTGGCTATCGCCCCGCCCACCACGGCGCCGATGGGCAGCGCGGCCAGGAACCACAGCAGCAGCATCGCCGCCTCGTTCTGGGTCTTGCCGAGCACGCCCTGGCCGAACAGCTCGACGTCAACCAGGGTGACCATCAACGCGGCGCCGGCGCAGAGCGAGGAGCCCAACGCGGCCAGAAACGGGCCGATCCGGGCGCCGGCCGGGTCGAGCAGCTTCGTCGGCGACTTGATCTCCCAGACCACGAACGCCACCAGCGCGATCGCGGCAAACAACAGGTAGGCCGCACCGTGGTCGGGAAGCGCCTGCTTGGCGCTGGGGTCGGGGTTGTACAGGCCGATCGTCAGCAGGCCCAGGATCACCGCCAGCAGCAGCCCGCCGACCACATCGACCCGCTCCCGTGCGGCGTCCTGAGATTGCGGAGGTAGACTGAAGTGGATCAACACCATGGCCAGCACGGTCAGCGGCACGTTGATCCAGAACACGTCTCGCCAGCTGGTCAGCGCCCAGACGATGAAGATGCCGTACAGCGGACCCAGCACACTGCCCAGTTCCTGGGCGCCGGCGATCCAGCCCAACACCGCCGACCGGCGGCGCTGCGCCCACAGGTCAGCGCCGAGGGCGAACGTCACCGGCAACAGCGCCCCGGCCGCGACGCCCTGGATGGTGCGGCCGACCACCAGCATCGACAGGTCGGTCGACAGTGCGGTCACCACCGATCCGATGGCGAAGGTGCCCAGGCTGAGCTGCAGCAACAGCTTGCGGCCGAACCGGTCAGACGCCCGGCCCAACAGCGGCATCGCAGCGATGTAGCCGAGCAGATAACAGGTGATGATCGGGGTCAGTTGCTGGATCTTGTTGATCGGGATGCCGACACCCGCCGGCTGCGGAGCCATGATGTCGCGCATGATCGTGACCACGACATAGGTGTCGAGTGCCCCGAGCAGGACGGCGAGGCTACCTGCGCTGATCGCCAGCGTGCGGTTGACCCGCATTACGCTCCCGCCGGCTTCTCAATCGTGACGGCTGCGTTCCAGTTCGACAGGGTCATCTGGATGGCGTTGCCCGCGCTGGGGTTGAGCTGGGCCTGAACCAGCTGGTGGTCACCATCCTCGGAGATCCACACCGTGGCCGGCGTCGGAGCGGTGGCCTTGAGCTGCGGCGCCAGGGAGTTCACCGCGTCGGCGGGCGCGTTGCCGGTGACCCGAACGGTCTTCTGGCCGTTGATGGTGTCGCGGCCGGCGGACTTGGCGTCGGTCAGGTTGGACAGCATGTTGGCCAAGCCCTTCTCCGGGCTCAGAATCGCGGCCACGTCGTAGATCTTGTCGGCGGAGCCGTAGTTGTCGTAGTCATCGCCGGTGATCGCCGCGTAGAGGTCGCCATCGATCACGACGAACTTGGCGTCGACGTCCGAGCCCAGCATCATGATGGTCGCGCTGCCCTTGGCTGCGGTGGTCGGCTGGGTGGTCAGGTCGCCCTCAAGGGTCTTGACCGGCAGGTTCTTGATCTGGCCGGTCACCGAGAGTGCCAGGTGCGCGCTCTTGAGGTTGGCGGTGGTGGTGGCCGATTCCTTGACCAGCGTCGAAGCGTCGGGCAGCGGCCCGCCGGCATCCTTGGAAGAACAGCCGGCGAACAGCGCGGCGGCAGTGGTCGCGGTGGCCAGGGCGATGAGAAGTCTGCGCATGGGGGACATCGTATAGAGGCCGCCTGGTCGGGGTAGGGCAGCGTAGACATAGCCTGGTGTGATGTTCACCGGAATCGTCGAGGAGCTGGGCGAGCTGGTCGGCCGCGAGGACCTCGCCGACGCTGCGCGCCTGGTCATCCAGGGCCCCACGGTCACCTCCGACGCCCGCCACGGCGACTCGATCGCCGTCAACGGCGTGTGCCTGACCGTTGTCGATGTCGAGCCCGGCGGCCGCTTCAGCGCCGACGTGATGCTTGAGACGCTGGAGCGGTCCAGCCTGGGATCGTTGCAGGTAGGAAGCCCGGTGAACCTGGAACGTGCGGCCGCTCTGAACAGCAGACTGGGCGGCCACATCGTGCAGGGCCACGTCGACGGCACCGGGCGGGTGCTGTCCCGCACCCCGGGGCAGCACTGGGAAGTGGTGCGGATCGAGCTGCCGGCGTCGCTGGCGCGCTACGTGGTGGAGAAGGGCTCGATCACCGTGGACGGAACCTCGCTGACGGTGTCCGGGCTGGGCGCCGACCCCGACGACTTCTTTGAAGTCTCGCTGATTCCGACCACCTTGGAACTGACCACCCTGGGCCGGGCGCCGGTCGGCGCGGTGGTCAATCTCGAGGTGGACGTGATCGCCAAGTATGTCGAGCGGTTGGTGACAAAGCCCACGGAATGACTCCGCGGGGCAAACCGTGGGTCCGGGGTGGTTCATACTGGATGGGCGGGTTGCGCCGACGGGGCGCTTTCCGACGGCGAAACCAAGGTGGCACAGATGACGAAGTTGGACACCGTCGAGCGGGCGGTTGCCGACATCGCGGCCGGCAAGGCCGTCGTCGTCATCGACGACGAAGACCGCGAGAATGAAGGCGACCTTATCTTCGCCGCAGAGAAGGCCACCCCCGAGCTGGTGGCGTTCATGGTCCGGTACACCTCCGGCTACCTGTGTGTGCCCCTGGACGGCGCCATCTGCGACCGGCTGGGCCTGCTGCCGATGTATGCGGTGAACCAGGACAAGCACGGCACCGCCTACACCGTCACCGTCGATGCCAAGAACAATGTCGGAACGGGGATTTCGGCATCTGACCGGGCCACCACGATGCGTCTGCTGGCAGAGCCGGGCAGTGTCGCCGACGACTTCACCCGCCCCGGCCACGTGGTGCCGCTGCGCGCCAAGGACGGCGGAGTGCTGCGCCGGCCGGGCCACACCGAGGCCGCGGTCGACCTGGCCCGGATGGCCGGCCTGCAACCCGCCGGCGCGATCTGCGAGATCGTCAGCCAAAAGGACGAGGGCGCGATGGCCCAGACCGAGGAGCTGCGAGTCTTTGCCGACGAGCATGGGCTGGCCCTGATCTCCATCGCCGACATGATCGAGTGGCGGCGCAAGCACGAAAAGCACATCGAACGGGTCGCCGAGGCCCGCATCCCGACCCGGCACGGCGAGTTCCGCGCGGTCGGCTACACCAGCATCTACGAGGATGTCGAGCATGTCGCGCTGGTCCGCGGCGAGATCGCCGGGCCGAACAACGACGGCGACGACGTGCTGGTTCGCGTGCACTCGGAGTGCCTGACCGGCGATGTTTTCGGCTCCCGGCGCTGTGACTGTGGTCCGCAGCTGGATGCGGCACTGGCGATGGTCGCCCAGGAGGGCCGCGGCGTGGTGCTCTACATGCGTGGCCACGAGGGCCGCGGCATCGGGCTGCTACACAAACTGCAGGCCTATCAGCTGCAGGACGCCGGCGACGACACTGTCGACGCCAATCTCAAATTGGGCTTGCCGGCCGACGCCCGCGATTACGGGATCGGGGCCCAGATCCTCTCGGACCTCGGTGTTCGCTCGATGCGGCTGCTCACCAACAACCCGGCCAAGCGCGTCGGGCTGGACGGCTACGGCCTGCACATCATCGAGCGGGTGCCGCTGCCGGTGCGGGCCAACTCGGAGAACATCCGCTACCTGCTGACCAAGCGTGACCGGATGGGCCATGAACTGACCGGCTTGGAGGACTACGACGACTCCGCGCAGTTGCCGGACGAATTCGGCGGGGCGATGTAAATGAGTCCCGCTGCAGGAGTGCCGGACATTCCGGCGCTCGACGCCTCTGATGTGCGTCTGGCGATCGTGGCCAGCACGTGGCACACCCGTATCTGTGATGCCCTGCTGGCCGGAGCCCGCAAGGTTGCCGCTGACGCGGGCATCGCCGAGCCGACGGTGGTACGGGTGCTCGGGGCTATCGAGATCCCGGTCGTGGCGCAGGAAGTTTCCCGAAACCATGACGCCGTCGTCGCGCTGGGGGTCGTGATCCGCGGTGCCACACCGCATTTCGACTATGTGTGTGATGCGGTGACGCAGGGCCTGACCCGGGTCTCGCTGGACGCGGCGACCCCGGTGGCCAACGGCGTGCTCACCGTCAACGATGAGGCGCAGGCGCTGGACCGCGCTGGACTGCCCGATTCGACCGAGGACAAGGGTGCTCAGGCGGCTGCCGCAGCACTCGATACGGCGCTGAGGCTGCGCGAGCTTCGCGCCGCACTGTGACGCCCCCGGCCGGATCCCCGCGCTGGGATCTTCAGGTACGTCCGCGCATGATGCGCCTGGGCGTATGGATCGTCGCAATCCTGATCGTGACCATCCATGTCGTGGTGAGCGTGTTGCTGACCATCCGTGCCAGCGGCGTGATCTTCCGTACCTATGACCGGGTGGCGGTGGTGGTGCTGGGCCTGATCGTCGCCGGCGCGCTGCTGCTGTTGACTCGGGCCCGGGTGCGGGCGGGCGAGTCCGGTGTGTCGGTCCGCAATGCGCTTTCAGACCGGTTGATTCCGTGGTCGGAGGTCGTCGGCGTCACGTTCCCGCCGGGCAAGCGCTGGGCCCGGCTGGAGTTGCCCGACGACGAATACATTCCGCTGGTGGCCATCCAGTCCGCCGACAAAGAGCACGCCGTCGAGGCCATGCGGGCGCTGCGGGCCTTGCTGTCGCGCTACCGGCCCGCGCAACAACCCCCCGATCGTCGCTAGCCTGGTTACCGTGCCAGACCCCGCGACCTATCGTCCGGCGCCCGGGTCCATTCCCGTCGCGCCCGGCGTCTACCGGTTCGTCGACCCGCACGGCAGGGTCATCTACGTGGGCAAGGCGAAAAGCCTGCGGTCACGACTGACGTCGTACTTCGCCGACATCGCCGGCCTGCACCCGCGAACCCGCCAGATGGTGACCACCGCCGCCAAGGTGGAGTGGACGGTGGTCAACACCGAGGTCGAGGCTCTCCAGCTGGAATACAACTGGATCAAGGAGTTCGACCCGCGGTTCAACGTCCGCTACCGCGACGACAAGACCTACCCGGTTTTGGCGGTCACCAGAGGCGAAGAGTACCCGCGGCTGATGGTCTACCGCGGGCCGCGCCGTAAGGGCGTGCGCTACTTCGGGCCCTACTCACACGCCTGGGCGATTCGCGAGACCCTGGATCTGCTGCTGCGGGTCTTTCCGGCCCGCACCTGCTCGGCGGGTGTGTTCAAGCGCCACCAGCAGATCGGCCGGCCTTGTCTGCTCGGCTATATCGGCAAGTGCTCCGCACCATGCGTCGGTCGGGTCAGCACCGAAGAACACCGGCGGATCGTGGAGGACTTCTGCGACTTCCTGGCCGGTAAGACCGACCGGCTGGTCCGCAGCCTCGAGCAGCAGATGCTGGCCGCCTCCGATGAGCTCGACTTCGAACGCGCCGCGCGTTTGCGCGACGACGTCGCCGCCCTGAAACGCGCCCTGGAGAAGCAGGCCGTGGTGCTCGGCGACGGGACCGATGCCGACGTGGTGGCGTTTGCCGAGGACGATCTGGAAGCGGCGGTTCAGGTGTTCCACGTGCGCGGCGGGCGGGTGCGCGGGCAGCGCGGCTGGATCGTCGAGAAGCCCGGTGACCCCGGCGACGCCGACAGCTCCCTGGGACAGCTGGTCGAGCAGTTTGTCACCCAGTTCTACGGTGACCAGGCCGAATTGGAAGGCGCCGCCGACGAGCCGACCAACCCGGTGCCGCGTGAGGTGCTGGTGCCCTGTCTGCCGGCCAACGCCGATGAGCTGACCAGCTGGCTCTCCGAGCTGCGGGGTTCGCGGGTCTCGCTGCGGGTGCCGCTGCGCGGCGACAAACGGGCGCTGGCCGAGACGGTCGAGCGGAACGCCAAAGATGCGCTGCAGCAACACAAGATGAAACGCGCCGGCGATTTCACCGCCAGATCGGCTGCGCTGCAGAATATTCAGGAGTCTCTGGGCCTGTCCGACGCCCCGCTGCGCATCGAGTGTGTCGACATCAGTCACGTGCAGGGCACCGATGTCGTCGGGTCGCTGGTGGTGTTCGAGGACGGACTGCCCCGCAAGTCGGACTACCGCCATTTCGCGATTCGGGAAGCCGCCGGCGAGGGGCGCTCGGACGATGTGGCCTCGATCGCCGAAGTGACGCGTCGTCGGTTCCGCCGGCACTTGGATGCCGAAGTGCTTGCCCCCGAAGGGAAATCACGTAAGTTCGCCTATCCGCCCAATCTCTACGTGGTGGACGGCGGTGCACCGCAGGTCAACGCTGCGGCCGCGGTGCTGGCCGAGCTCGGCATCACTGACGTCGCGACCATCGGCCTGGCCAAACGACTGGAGGAGGTGTGGGTGCCCTCTGAGCCGGACCCGATCATCCTGCCCCGGCAGAGCGAAGGGCTCTACCTCTTGCAGCGAATTCGGGATGAGGCGCACCGGTTCGCCATCACCTACCACCGGAGCAAGCGGTCCAAGCGGATGACGGAGTCGGTGCTGGACGCGGTGCCTGGGCTGGGTGAGCATCGGCGCAAGGTGCTGATCTCCCATTTCGGTTCGGTGGCGCGACTGAAAGGGGCTACCGTCGAAGAGCTCACTTCGATCCCGGGGATCGGCGCGGCGACCGCCGCGGCCGTCCTCGAGGCGCTGGGAGCCGACGGCGCGGCGGGCGCCGCTGACCAGCAACGGATGTCGGGATGACCACGGAATCACCGAAGGGCGTACGGGAACGCGATGTCGCCGGCCCGTCAGACGGCGCCGGTATCGACGTGGTGCTGGTGACCGGACTGTCCGGCGCGGGGCGCGGCACCGCGGCGAAGGTCTTGGAGGACCTGGGCTGGTACGTCGCCGACAACCTGCCACCAGACCTGATCACCCGCATGGTGGACCTGGGGCTGGCGGCGGGATCCCGGATCACCCGGCTGGCAGTCGTGATGGACGTCCGCTCGGCCGGCTTCACCGGCGACCTGGACTCGGTGCGCACCGAACTGGCCACCCGCGGCATCAACCCGCGCGTGCTGTTCATGGAGGCCAGCGACGACGTACTGATCCGGCGCTACGAGCACAACCGCCGCAGTCACCCCCTGCAGGGCCAGCAGACCCTCACCGAGGGCATCACGGCTGAACGGATCATGCTGGCGCCGGTGCGCGCGGTGGCCGACCTCGTCATCGACACCTCAGTGCTCAGCGTGCGCGAACTGCGGGAGAGCATCGAGGGGATGTTCGGTGGTGACGCCGTACTGGCCCCCACGTCGATCACGGTCGAGTCTTTCGGCTTCAAGTACGGCCTGCCGATGGACGCCGACATGGTCATGGACGTGCGCTTTCTGCCCAACCCGCACTGGATCGACGAACTACGCCCGCACACCGGGCAGCACCCGGCGGTACGCGACTACGTGCTGAGCCAACCGGGCGCGGACGAATTCCTGGCCGGCTACCACCGGCTTCTGGCCCTGGTGGTCAGCGGCTATCGGCGAGAGGGAAAGCGGTACATGACGCTGGCCATCGGGTGCACCGGCGGCAAGCACCGCAGCGTGGCTATCGCCGAGGCGTTGGCGCGCCTGTTGGATGCCCAAGACGACAACGACCAACTGTCGGTTCGAGTGCTGCACCGGGATCTGGGTCGCGAATGAGTTGCGCCGGCGGCAGTGCAGTGCGAAGCGATGAGGAGAAGCGGCGCCAATGAGTGTTGAGCCCGCGCAAGGCAATCCGAGCATCGTCGCGCTCGGTGGTGGGCACGGCCTGTACGCGACGCTGTCGGCTGCCCGCCGGCTGACCCCACACGTCACCGCGGTGGTGACCGTTGCCGACGACGGTGGCTCCTCGGGTCGGTTGCGCGGCGAGCTCGACGTGATACCACCCGGGGACCTGCGGATGGCACTGGCGGCGCTGGCCTCCGATACCCCGACCGGCCAGCTGTGGGCGACCATCTTGCAGCACCGCTTCGGTGGCAGCGGCGCCCTTGCCGGGCATCCGATCGGCAACCTGCTGCTGGCCGGCCTCAACGAAGTGCTGGCCGACCCGGTCGCCGCACTCGACGAGCTCGGCCGGATGCTGGGGGTCAAGGGGCGGGTGCTGCCGATGTGCCCGATCGCGCTGCAGATCGAAGCCGATGTGTCCGGATTGGAGGCCGACCCGCGACTGTTCCGGGTGATCCGGGGGCAGGTGGCCATCGCGACCACCCCGGGAAAGGTACGCCGGGTACGGCTGTTGCCGGGCAATCCGCCGGCTACCCGCCAAGCGGTGGACGCCATCATGTCCGCGGATCTGGTGGTGCTCGGCCCGGGCTCGTGGTTCACCAGTGTGATCCCACACCTGCTGGTACCGGGTCTGGCCTGGGCGCTGCAGAAGACCACCGCCCGTCGTGCTCTGGTGCTCAACCTGGTGGCCGAGCCGGGGGAGACCGCGGGATTCTCCGTGGAGCGACACCTGCACGTACTGGCGCAACACGCACCCGATTTCACGGTGGACCACATCATCATCGACGCAGGCCGAGTGCCCAGTGAACGCGAGCGCGAACAACTGCGGCGTGCCGCCACATTGTTCGCTGCCGAGGTTCGGTTCGTGGACGTGGCTCGACCTGGTACACCTTTACATGACCCAGGAAAGTTGGCGGCGGCGCTGGACGGGGTTCGGAACATCGACGCATCGACGTTGATCGCTCCGACACCGGTCGCGACGCATGCCGAGGGCGGGGGCCGGCAATCCGGCGTGAGTGGACCGAGCGGGCTCGGGCCGGGAGGTGACAAGTCGTGGCGATGACGGCCGAAGTCAAGGACGAGCTGAGCCGTCTCGTGGTCAGTTCGGTGAGTGCTCGCCGCGCCGAGGTCGCGGCGCTGCTGCGCTTCGCCGGCGGACTGCACATCGTGGCCGGTCGGGTCGTAGTCGAAGCCGAGGTGGACCTGGGGGTCATCGCGCGGCGGCTGCGCAAGGACATCTTCGACCTGTACGGCTATAACGCGATCGTGCACGTGCTGACCGCCAGCGGGATGCGCAAGAGCACCCGCTACGTGCTGCGCGTGACGAAGGACGGGGAAGCTCTGGCTCGTCAGACCGGGCTGTTGGATCTGCGCGGGCGCCCGGTGCGGGGCCTGCCGGCCCAGGTCGTCGGTGGCAGTGTCGCTGACGCCGAAGCTGCTTGGCGGGGAGCGTTTTTGGCGCACGGTTCCCTCACCGAACCGGGACGCTCATCGGCTCTGGAGGTCGGCTGCCCCGGACCGGAGGCCGCCCTGGCGCTGGTCGGCGCGGCGCGCCGGCTCGGGGTCGGCGCCAAGGCCCGCGAGGTGCGTGGAGCGGACCGGGTGGTGGTGCGCGACGGCGAGGCGATCGGGGCGCTGCTGACCCGCATGGGTGCCCAAGACACCCGGCTGGTCTGGGAGGAGCGCCGGATCCGCCGCGAGGTACGGGCAACGGCCAACCGGCTGGCCAACTTCGATGACGCCAACCTGCGCCGCTCCGCGCGGGCGGCCGTGGCGGCGGCGGCGCGGGTAGAACGCGCACTGGCGATCCTCGGCGACACCGTGCCTGATCATCTGGCTTCGGCCGGCAAACTGCGGGTCGAGCACCGGCAGGCCTCGCTGGAGGAACTGGGCCGGCTGGCTGACCCGCCGATGACCAAAGACGCGGTGGCAGGACGCATCCGACGGCTGTTGTCGATGGCCGACCGCAAGGCCAAGCAGGACGGCATTCCCGACACCGAGTCTGCGGTCACCCCGGAGCTGCTCGAAGACGCCTAGCGGTGTGCTTATCCCCAGTTGGGGGTTGATCCACAGCCCGGGTTGCCGGCGACCTCCGGTTGGGGGTCGGTGTCGGGGTTGGTTTTTAGCGTCGGGGTATGGCAACAGCACTGGGCGTGGTGGCGGCGCGGGAGCAGGTCTGTGCTGCTCTGGATGCCATTGATGCCGCCCAGGACGTGTTGCGGGCGACCTCGACGGATCTGGTGGGCAACGACTTTCGGGTCGACATCGCCGAGCGGCTGGAAACCCAGGACCGGGTGAATCGCGGGTTGATGTACCGGATCTTCGGCGAACTCGCCGACCCGCCCGATGGTTGCGGTTCGATCGCCGCAGCACGGGCCGCCCTATGGAAACGGCTGCGGATCACCCCACGCGAGATCACCCGCCGCTGCCGTGTGGCCGCCCGCATCCGGCCCCGCCGCTCCCTGACCGGGGCGGTTCTGCCTCCTGAACTACCAGCCCTGGCCACCACGGTGCAGTCGGGTGCGGTCGGGGAGGACCACATCCGCGCGGTCTGCCAGGCCGTCGACGTGCTGCCCACCTCGGTGCCACCTGCTGACGTCGCCGCTGCCGAAACGGCGTTGGTCTCGCATGCCACCCGAGTCGATGCCGGGGTGGTCACCAAGATCGGGCAGCGCATCGCCGATCACCTCAACCCCGATGGGCTGTTCAGTGACCGCGACCGGGCACGACGGCGCAGCCTGACGCTGGGCCGCCAAGGTCCCGACGGCATGTCCAAACTCACACCCCCAAACGCGTGCCTACTTCGAAGCGGTTGCGGCCGCCGTGCGCCCCGGACGGCATGTGCCCGACGGGATTGCGGGGCGCGATGACCGCAGCCCCGGGCAGCGCTGCCACGACGCGTTCAAACTCGCGATGTCCACCGCCATTGCCTCCGGCAAACTCGGCACCCACCGCGGCCACCCCGTCACCGTCATCGTCACCACCACCCTGGCCGAACTCAACCAAGCCGCCCACGCCGCATGCGATCCCTCGTTGCCCATCCCACCACCAGCCCTGACCGGCGGTGGATCCCGGCTGCCCAGGCGCGACCTGATCACCATGGCCGCCCAGGCGATCCACTACCTGGCCGTCTTCGACGACCACACCAAACGCCCGCTCTACCTCCGCCGCCAAAAACGAATCGCCACCGCTGATCAGCGGTTGATCTGCTACGCCCGCGACCGCGGCTGCACCCGACCAAACTGCCTCGAACCGGGCTATCACTGCGAAGTGCACCATGGCCAGCGGCCCTGGTCGCACGGCGGGCGCACCAACGCCGACGAACTGTTCTTCGCCTGCGGAAGCGACCACACCGACACCACCGACGGCCGCCAAACACCATCATCACCACCACCGGACGCCTCGGCTGGACCGACGGCACCACCCCACCACAGGTCAACCACGCCCACCACCGGAGAAGAACTCCTGCGCGGTGATTCCGACCCGCCCGAATGACCGTCGCACGCCTGCACTTGCCGCTATAACAGAACGGGCACACGGCAGGGAGTGAGGACAGTATGGGGTTCATCAAACCGTCGGTTCCCGACGTCGACCCTGAAACGTGGCGCGCCACCCCGTGGGCGACCCGGATCCAGGTCTGCAGCAGGCACTGGGCCGAACAGGGTTTCGGCACCCCATCGGGGGTCTACCTGATCTACCTGATCAAGATCGCGGCCTACGCCGCAGGCGCCGCAGCGGTCATCGCGCTGACTCCGGGCCTGGGCGAACTCGGCCGCATCGCCGACTGGTGGACCCAGCCGATCGTCTATCAGAAACTCGTCGTCTTCAGCCTGCTGTTCGAGATCCTGGGCCTGGGCTGCGGATCCGGTCCGCTGACCGCCCGGTTCTGGCCGCCCATCGGCGGTGTTCTGTACTGGTTGCGGCCCAACACAATCCGCCTGCCACCGTGGCCCGGCAAGGTCCCGCTCACCCGCGGCGACACCCGCACCGTGGTCGACATCGCCTTGTATGCCGCCGTCCTGGGCTGCGGTGTCTGGGCATTGCTGTCAGCGGGGCACGGCGATCCCGGCCCGGTGGGTCTGCTGGACCCGATGGTGGTGGCGCCGATGGTCGTCGCACTGGTGCTGCTGGGCCTGCGGGACAAGACGATCTTTCTGGCCGCCCGCGCCGAGCACTACGGCCTGACGCTGCTGGTCTTCTTCTTTCCCTACGTCGACCAGATGGCCGCGTTCAAGCTCATCATCCTCGGGCTGTGGTGGGGTGCGGCCACCTCCAAGCTCAACCACCACTTTCCCTATGTGGTCGCGGTGATGACGAGCAACAATGCCCTGCTGCGCTCCAAGATCTTCACCGGCCTCAAACACCTGATGTACCGCGATCACGTCAACGACCTGCGCCCCACCCGGATTCCGCAGCTCATGGCGCACGTCGGCGGCACCACAGCCGAATTCGTCGTGCCGGCGCTATTGGTGCTCGTCGCCGGTGATCACCCGTGGCGGTGGTTCTTGATCGCGTTCATGGTGATCTTTCACCTCAACATCCTGTCCAACCTCCCGATGGGAGTCCCGTTGGAATGGAATGTTTTCTTCGGATTCTCGCTGTTCTTCCTGTTCGGACAGCATCCCGAAGTCAGCGTCTACGAACTGCGGTCGCCGCTGTTGATGGCCATCCTGTTCACCGGACTCATCGTTATCCCGGTGGCCGGGAACATGTTTCCGCAGCAGATTTCGTTCCTTCCCGCCATGCGCTATTACGCCGGAAACTGGGCGGCCAGCTTCTGGTGCTTCCGCGCCGGCACCGAGGACATCGTGGAGGCCAACGTGGTCAAGAGCTCCGCACTGGTCATCAACCAGTTGGCGAAGTTCTACGACCAGTCCACCGCCGATCTTGTCGCCGACAAAGTCCCGGGGGCGTTCCGTGCCATGCACCTGCAGGGGCGGGCACTGAACGGCTTGCTGGCCCGAGCGCTCGACAACGTGGCCGACTACAACATCCGCGACGGCGAGATCATCGCGGGCCCGCTGATCGGGTGGAACTTCGGCGAAGGCCACCTGCACAATGAGCAGCTGCTCGCGGCGGTGCAGCGCCGCTGCCACTTCGCCGAGGGCGAGCTGCGGGTGATCGTGCTCGAAGGCCAACCCATCCACCGGAAAGAGCAGGCCTACCGGATTGTCGACGCCAAATCGGGGCTGATCGAAGCCGGTTACGTAGCTGTGGCCGACTTGCTCAGCCGCCAGCCGTGGCCCGAACCCGGCGACGAGTTGCCGGTCCGCCGTACCGAAGGTTCTGTGGGGTCCGTCACGCACTAGGCTGGCTACCACTACACCAGCAAACTGAGAAACACGAGGAGAGACCAGTGACGGTCCGGGTAGGCGTGAACGGCTTCGGCCGCATCGGGCGGAACTTCTTCAGGGCATTGGACGCACAAAAAGCTCTGGGCAACAACACCGACATCGAGATCGTCGCGGTCAACGACCTGACCGACAACGCCAGCCTGGCGCACCTGCTGAAGTTCGACTCGATCCTGGGCCGGCTGCCCCACGACGTCAGCCTCGAAGGCGACGACACCATCGTCGTCGGCAACACCAAGATCAAGGCCCTCGAGGTCAAGGAAGGCCCGGCGGCCCTGCCCTGGGGTGACCTGGGTGTCGACGTCGTCGTCGAGTCCACCGGTATCTTCACCAACGCCGCCAAGGCCAAGGGCCACCTGGACGCCGGAGCCAAGAAGGTCATCATCTCCGCGCCGGCCACCGATGAGGACATCACCATCGTGCTGGGCGTCAACGACGACAAGTACGACGGCAGCCAGAACATCATCTCCAACGCGTCGTGCACCACGAACTGCCTCGGCCCGCTGGCCAAGGTCCTCAACGACGAGTTCGGCATCGTCAAGGGTCTGATGACCACCATCCACGCCTACACCCAGGACCAGAACCTGCAGGACGGCCCGCACAGCGACCTGCGTCGCGCCCGCGCCGCCGCGATCAACATCGTGCCCACCGGTACCGGTGCCGCCAAGGCGATCGGCCTGGTGCTGCCCGAGCTGAAGGGCAAGCTGGACGGCTACGCACTGCGGGTGCCGATCCCCACCGGCTCGGTCACCGACCTGACCGCCGAGCTGAGCAAGTCGGCGTCGGTGGAAGACATCAACGCCGCCATGAAGGCCGCCGCCGAGGGGCCGATGAAGGGCATCCTGAAGTACTACGACGCCCCGATCGTGTCGAGCGACATCGTCACCGACCCGCACTCGTCGCTGTACGACTCCGGGCTGACCAAGGTCATCGACAACCAGGCCAAGGTGGTCTCCTGGTACGACAACGAGTGGGGCTACTCCAACCGTCTGGTCGACCTGATCGCTCTCGTCGGCAAGTCGCTGTAACGCGATCGTGGCCGTCAAGTCAGTCGAAGACCTGATCGCCGAGGGTGTGGCGGGGCGGGGCGTGCTGGTGCGCTCCGACCTGAACGTCCCGCTCGACGATGGAAAGATCACCGACCTGGGCCGGATCACCGCGTCGGTGCCCACACTGCGCGCGCTGGTCGACGCCGGCGCCAAGGTCGTGGTGACCGCCCACCTGGGCCGGCCCAAGGGCGGTCCGGACCCCAAACTGTCGCTGGCGCCGGTCGCGGCCGCGCTCGGCGAACAGTTGGGCCGCCACGTCCAGTTGGCCGGTGACGTGGTCGGCACCGACGCGTTGGCCCGCGCCGAGGGCCTGACCGACGGTGACGTGCTGCTGCTGGAGAACATCCGCTTCGACGCGCGGGAGACCAGCAAGGACGACGGCGAGCGGCTGGCGCTGGCCCGGGCGCTGGCTGAGCTGGTGGCCGCGCCGGATGGTTCGCCGGGGGCGTTCGTCTCCGACGGATTCGGTGTGGTGCACCGCAAGCAGGCCTCGGTCTACGACATCGCCACGCTGCTCCCGTCGTACGCCGGGACGCTGGTCGCCGCGGAGATCCAGGTGCTGCAGCAGCTGACCGAGTCCACCGAGCGGCCCTACGCCGTAGTGCTGGGCGGTTCGAAGGTGTCCGACAAGCTGGGCGTGATCAAGTCGCTGGCGACCAAGGCCGACAGCATCGTGATCGGCGGCGGGATGTGCTTCACCTTCCTGGCCGCCCAAGGCCTTGCGGTGGGGACGTCGCTGCTGGAGGCCGACATGGTGGACACCTGCCGGCAACTGCTCGATGACTACGCCGATGTGCTGCGGCTGCCGGTGGACATCGTCGTCGCCGACAAGTTCGACGCCGCCGCCACCGGCGAGGTCGTCGCCGCGGACGCCATTCCGGACGCAAAGATGGGCCTGGATGTCGGCCCGGGTTCGGTGGAGCGGTTCGCCGCACTGCTGGGCAACGCCAAGACCATCTTCTGGAACGGGCCGATGGGCGTGTTCGAGTTCCCGGCGTTCGAGGCCGGCACCAGGGGAGTGGCTGAGGCGATCGCAGCCGCCACCGCCAAGGGTGCGTTCAGTGTTGTGGGTGGCGGCGACTCCGCCGCGGCGGTACGGGCGCTGGGTCTGCCGGAGGACGGTTTCTCGCACATCTCCACCGGCGGCGGAGCGTCCCTGGAATACCTTGAGGGCAAACCACTGCCAGGCCTGCAAGTTCTGGAAACCGGAGGTTCGTAATGAGTCGTAAGCCGCTGATCGCCGGCAACTGGAAGATGAACCTCAACCACTTCGAGGCCATCGCACTGGTGCAGAAGGTGGCTTTCGCGCTGCCGGACAAGTACTTCGACAAGGTCGATGTCACGGTGCTGCCGCCGTTCACCGATCTGCGCAGCGTGCAGACCCTGGTCGACGGCGACAAGCTCCGGCTGACCTTCGGCGCCCAGGACGTCTCGCAGCACGACGCGGGCGCCTACACCGGCGAGATCAGCGGGGCGTTCCTGGCCAAGCTGGGCTGCACCTTCGTCGTCGTCGGGCACTCCGAGCGGCGCAGCTACCACGGTGAGGACGACGCGCTGGTCGCCGCGAAGGCCGCCGCCGCCCTCAAGCACGGCCTCACCCCGATCATCTGCATCGGCGAGCACCTGGAGATCCGGGAGGCCGGCAGCCACGTCGAGCACTGCCTGGAGCAGTTGCGTGGCTCGCTGGCCGGCCTGAGCGCCGAGCAGATCGGTGCCAGCGTCATCGCCTACGAGCCGGTGTGGGCCATCGGAACCGGCCGGGTGGCCGGTGCGGCGGATGCGCAGGAGGTGTGTGCGGCCGTGCGCGGCGAGCTGGGCAAGCTCGCCTCGCCCCAGATCGCCGACACCGTCCGGGTGCTCTACGGCGGGTCGGTCAACGCCAAGAACGTCGGAGAACTCATCGGCCAGCCGGACGTGGACGGCGGGCTGGTCGGCGGAGCGTCGCTGGACGGTGAGCAGTTCGCGATGCTGGCGGCGCTGGCTGCCGGCGGGCCGCTCCCTTGACCCAGAGCCTTGACGCACCAAGGCGAACGGTAGGGTAACTCCCATGATCTTGACGCTGCAGATTCTCTTGGTGATCACCAGCCTGCTGGTGATTCTGCTGGTGCTGCTGCACCGCGCCAAGGGTGGCGGCCTGTCGACTCTGTTCGGTGGCGGTGTGCAGTCCAGCCTGTCCGGCTCGACCGTGGTCGAGAAGAACCTGGACCGGCTGACCTACTTCGTCATCGCGATCTGGCTGACCTGCATCATCGCGGTCGGCCTGCTCATCAAGTACGCGTGATCTGCCCCCCAGCCCGGCTTAGACCGGCTGGGGCTGGTGGTCGCCGCCCGGAGGCGGCGCCGACAGCGGGGCAGAAGGGCGATGCATAACGGTGTCCTGGTCTGTTTTGAACTGCTCGTAGATCGCGTTGGGTGTCGCGGTTCGGTGGCGGGCAGTCGATCACGGTGCTTTGGTGGGTCGAATTCTCCGACGCCTCTGAATGCGCAGGGAGGCAGGGAGTATGAAACCCTGACGGCTCAGCGCACCCGGTTGCGCATGGCATTGAATATGCCGCGCACCGCGTTTTCGGTCGCTGTCAACGGAGACATCGCCGTCTCGCCGACTTCGACCAGGTAGTCGATGCGATTGACGATGGCCTCCACCGGTTCGATCAGCGTGACTAAGCGGCGGGCCAGGTCATCGAGGCTGGACATGGTGTCCTCAAGGTGATCCAGGCCGCCGCCGAGGCGTTCGATCGTCGCGTTGAGATTGGACAATGAGCTGTTGAGCTCATTCATGGTGCCGCCCAGACCGTCCAGCACATCTTCAAGCTGCCCGACCGTCACGTCGGCGTTCAGGGCAGCCTGAGCCAGGGTCTTGAGTCGCTTACGTTCCGTGCCGGATCCTGAGCTTCTGTCTGCCATAGCGCTCATTATGACGTGGCGGGCAGCAGCGAGGCGGCTGCTTCATCGAGCAACCACACCGTCTGTTCGCGCCCCGTCGCCCCGGCGGCGGGCACCGCGACCGGGTCCGCACCACCGACCGCGGCGGCGACCGCCTCGGCCTTGGGCTCACCGGCCACCACCAGCCACACTTCGCGGGAGCGCTGGATCGCAGGAATTGTCAGGGTGATTCGGCGTGGGGGAGGCTTGGGCGAGTCGTAGACCGGCAGCACCAGCCGGGCGGACTCGGCGACCGCCGGGGTGTCCGGGAACAAGGAGTTGACGTGGCCTTCACCCCCCATGCCCAGTAGGTGCACGTCGAAGTCCGGCGTGCGCTCGCCGGGTTCGGCATGATCGGCCAACACCTGCTCGTAGGCCAGCGCGGCCACATCCAGATCGTCGCCGAACGCGCCGTCGCTGGCCGCCATCGCATGAACATTGCCGGCGGGGATCCCGACGTGGTTCAGCAGAGCCTCGCGGGCCTGCTTCTCGTTGCGTTCGTCGTCGTCGCTCGGCACGAACCGGTCATCGCCGAAATACACCTGCACGCAACCCCAGTCGATCCGCGCAGCATGCTCGCGGAGCCGGCGGAGGATCCCGATGCCGGTACCGCCGCCGGTCAGCACGACCAACGCCCGGCCTCGGGCGGCGATCGCCGATTCGACGGCATCGGCCAGGCGGTCACCGGCAGCGGCGACCAGTGCGTCGGTGTCGGGGTAGGTCGCAACGATCACAGATACTCCACTTCTTCCAGGCCCGTCAGCGCGGCACCGTAAATCACGTCCGCATCCAGCCGGCGCTGATCTTCAGCCAGACACTCCGCGGTCACCCGGCGGGGCAGCGGCACCAGCGCCGCCGGCCTCCCGGTGCGGCTCAAAGTGGCGGTGACCCCGTCCTGGGGGCGGCTCAGCGCCACGGTCTCGCTGTCGCGGGTCAATTCGATCTTCAGTTCGCCGACCGCACGCCGCACCGGACCGTCGATGCGACTGGCCAGCCAGCCGGCCAGGATGTCCAGGGCCGGTTCGGTCGCCAGCCCGGAGACCACCGCCGAGCGGATCGGCTCGAACGGTGGCTGATCCAGTGCGGAGGCGAGCAACGCCCGCCAGTAGGTGATGCGACTCCACGACAGGTCGGTATCGCCGGCGGTGTAGCCGTCTCGGCGACTGTTGATCGCCGCCCGGGGATCGGGGGCGTTGGTGGCGTCGGTGATGCGCCGCAACGCCAGGGCCCCCAGGGGGTCGGTGGCCGGGGCTGCGGGCGCGACGTCGGGCCACCACGCGACCACCGGAATATCGGGCAGCAGGAAGGGCACCACGACCGCGTCAGCATGGCCGGCCAGCGGACCGTAGAGCCGCAGCACCACCACCTCGCTGGCGCCGGCATCGCCGAACATTCGCACCTCGGCGTCCAAGCGCGATTCACCGGTGTCGGGGTCTCCGCCGACCACCGCGATCACCCGGCTCGGGTGTTCTTGGCTGGCGATGTTGGCCGCCGCGATGGACTCATCGAGCAGGGCGTCGGTTTCCAGCGCGATGATCAGCGTCAGCACCCGCCCCGTCGTCGCCGCACCGACTTGCTCGCGGATCGCGTTGAGCTTCTTGTTGATCGCGGTGGTGGTGGTGTTCGGCAACTCGACAATCATGGGCGCCGCCATTCCCGGCCGGAGCGGGTCAGCATCTCGAACGCCGACCGCGGTCCCCAACTTCCGGCCACATACGGCTCGGGCTTGCCGTGCTCAGCCCAGTTCTGGAGGACTGGATCGAGGATCTCCCAAGACAATTCGACCTCGGCGTTGACCGGAAACAGGGAGGGCTCACCCAGCAGCACATCCAGGATCAGACGCTCGTAGGCCTCCGGTGAATCCTCGGAGAACGTCGAGCCGTAGGAGAAGTCCATGTTGACGTCACGGACCTCCATCAGGTGGCCGGGCACCTTGGACCCGAATCGCAGTGTGATGCCCTCGTCTGGCTGCACCCGAATCACCAACGCGTTCTTGCCCAATTCGTCGGTCATGGTGTCGTCGAACGGCAGGTGCGGTGCGCGCTTGAACACCAGTGCGATCTCAGTGACCCGCCGGCCCAGGCGCTTCCCGGTGCGCAGGTAGAACGGGACGCCGGCCCAGCGCCTCGTGTCGACCTCCAGCGTGATCGCCGCGAAGGTCTCGGTCCGTGAATCGTGAGCGAACCCCTCCTCGTCGAGCAGGCCCACGACGCGCTCGCCGCCCTGCCACCCGGCGGCATACTGACCGCGAGAGGTGGTCTCATCCAGCGGCTGCGCCAGCCTGGTGGCCGAGAGCACCTTGATCTTCTCGGACTGCAGTTCGGCAGGGGAGAAGCTCACCGGCTCCTCCATCGCCGTGAGGGCCAGCAACTGCAGCAGGTGGTTCTGGATCACGTCCCGGGCAGCGCCGATGCCGTCGTAGTAGCCGGCTCGCCCACCCAAACCGATGTCCTCGGCCATGGTGATCTGCACGTGGTCGACGTAGTGGGCGTTCCAGATCGGGTCGAACAACTGGTTGGCGAAGCGCAGCGCCAGGATGTTCTGGACGGTCTCCTTGCCCAGGTAGTGGTCGATCCGGAACACCGCTTCCTCGGGGAACACGCTGTTGACCACGCTGTTGAGTTCGACCGCACTGGTCAGGTCGTGACCGAACGGCTTCTCGATCACCACCCGGCTCCACCGGCCATCCCGCGGCCGGGCGAGTCCGGTCGAGTGCAGCTTCTCGCAGACCACCGGGAACGCGTGGGGCGGAATCGACAGGTAGAAGGCGTGATTGCCGCCGGTGCCGCGCTCGGCGTCGAGGTCCTCGAGGGTCTGCGCCAGCCGGGCGAAGGCCTCGTCGTCATCGAAGGTGCCGGTGACGAACCGGAAGCCGGACGCCAGCCGGTCCCACACCACCTGCCGGAACGGGGTCCGGGCGTGCTCTTTGACGGCCTGGTAGACCACCTCGGCGAAATCCTCGTCGGCCCAGTCGCGGCGGGCGAAACCGACCAGCGCAAAGGTCGCCGGCAGCAGACCGCGGTTGGCCAGGTCGTAGATGGCCGGCATGAGCTTGCGCCGGGCCAGGTCGCCGGTGACCCCGAAAATCACCACGCCGCAGGGGCCGGCGATGCGGGGCAAGCGTTTGTCTCGCTTGTCTCGCAGCGGGTTCTGCCACCCCGAGGAGGTGTTTCGCGCTGCCCCGGCGCCGGCCATCAGATCACTTGGCCTCTTCGAGCTGCGTCGCCGTGGCGTCCAGCAGTTCGCCCCAGGACGCTTCGAACTTCTCGACGCCTTCGTTCTCCAGCACCAAGAACACGTCGGTCAGGTCGATGCCTGCTGCGGTGAGTTCGTCGAAGACCTGCTGGGATGCTGCCGCGGTTCCGGCGATGGTGTCACCCGTGATGTCGCCGTGGTCGGCGACGGCGTCCAGCGTCGGTTCCGGCATGGTGTTGACGGTGTGCGCCGCGACCAGCTCGGTGACATACAGGGTGTCCGGGTAGTCGGGGTTTTTCACCCCGGTCGACGCCCACAACGGCCGCTGCACCCGCGCACCGTCGGCCGCCAGCGCGGCGAAGCGCTCGCCGGCGAACACCTCCTCGTAGGCCGCGTAGGCCCTGTCTCTTATACAC
>NZ_JRMM01000016.1:0-46444 GCF_000972905.1 Mycobacterium sp. UM_Kg27 | reverse complement strand
ATGTGTATAAGAGACAGGGTCTTCGTTGCGGCGCATCGAGCGTCCGCATCGACGCCGTGGACCGGTGGTCTAAGCGGGTGCGGTGCCGCCAGAAGAAAACTGTTGCGCCAGTGCTTTTCGGTCCAGCTTGCCGATTCCGCGGCGGGGGAGCGCAGTAACGACATGCAGTTCGCGCGGCGCCGCCGTGATGTCCAGTGTCTCCGCGACGTGGGCGCGTAACGCCTCCAGTGTCGGTGGCGTCGCGCCCGCCACCACGATCGCGGCGGCGACGCGCTGCCCCAGCCGGTCGTCGTCGATCCCGAAAACGGCGCACTCGGCCACTGCGGGATGCGTCGACAACACCGCCTCCACCGGACCGGGCAGAACGGTCAATCCACCGGTGCTGATCGCGTCGTCGGCCCGGCTGAGCACGGTCAGGCGGCCTGCTGAATCAAGTGCACCAAGGTCATTGGTGGTGAACCAGCCCGGCTCGGCGAATGGGTCCGGTTCGACGGGGTCGCGATAACCCTGCGCCAGAATCGGGCCGGCGATCGCGATCCGTCCATCGTTTCCGATGCGTAACCGGACGCCCGACAACGGCAACCCGTCATAGACACAACCGCCGGCGGTCTCACTCATGCCGTAGGTGCGCACCACCGTCACGCCGGCGGCCGTCGCCGCGTCCAGGATCGGTTGCGGCGCAGGACCTCCGCCCAACAACACCGCATCCAGTTCGGCCAGTGCGGCCGTGGCCGCGGGGACCGCCAGCGCCTTGGCCAACTGGGTGGCGACCAGCGAGGTATAGCACCGCCCGGAGCCGAGCGCCGCCACCGCTGCGGGAAGCTGCGCGACATCGAATCCCTCGGTGACGTCGAGCTGCACGGGTGTCGTGCCGGCCACCAAACTTCGTACCAGCACTTGGATTCCAGCGATGTGGTGTGCGGGCAACGCCAGTAACCAGCTACCCGGTCCGCCCAACCGGTCTTGCGTGGCCGTGGCGCTGGCCGCCAGCGCCGCACCGGTCAACAGAGCGCCTTTGGGCAACCCGGTGGTTCCCGACGTCGCCACCACCAGTGCGATATCACCGTTGATGGAATCGCCCACCCGCAGCGCGGTCAGGGCCGACGGATCGGTGTCGGGGCCTACCGGTGTGAACGCGGCGTGGCGACCTTCCAGAACACCCTGCAAGGCGGGCAGCAGCGTCGCGACGGCATCACCGCGTGGGATGGCCAGCGCACGCAGGCGTGCTATGGGTTCCCTCCGTCGGTGGGAGCGTCGTCGAGCAGCCAGCCCTTTGCCGCCAACCGTTCTCGCACTCTTTCGACATCCTCCGGAGCGGGCAGTTCGTTGGTCAAGCGGGCGATCAGCACTCCGATGTCGACGCGGTCGAACTCGCCGCGGCCGATCAATTCCCGGGCAACGTCTTTGACCTCGTCGTTGGTCAGCCGCCGCGACAGCAGTGCCAACAGCGGAACGTAGTCGTTTTGCGGCACGCCATCGGGGTACCCGGCGCGCAGCCAGGCGACGATCGAGGTAAGAAATTTGTTCATACTGCGTCAACTTCCCCGCGCCGACACCGGAAGGAACATGTCAGCTGCAATATTACGTCTAATCAACGCCTAACACCTCGTCCCAGTTGCCCCAGTCGTCGCACTGCCAGCCGATGCGGTGCTCGATGAAATCGCGGGCGATGAACAGCACGCCGGTGCCGACCAGCAGGCCGAAGACCAGGATCTTGCCGGTGGCCACGTAGTCGAACCAGGTGCTCACGGCGTTCACGCACGGTCCCCCTCCGCGCGGATCTCGCGAGACGGGCCAGAGGTAGTGGGTTGCGGTGCAATCACTTCGAGGCCATCGGTCATATGTGCACCCCACTCGGCGGTGACATTGGTGTGGTCGACCGGGACTTTGCGGGACTGCAGCCAGATGAGTGCGGAGACGCCCACCAGCAGCGTCACTCCGGTGATCGTGCCGGGGTAGCCGCCGATGCGATGGATCAGGTGGTAGGTGCCCGCGCCGATGGCCCCGGCCAGTGGCAGGGTGATCACCCACGCGGTCGCCATCCGGCGCGCAACTCCCCAGCGCACGGTGGCGCCGGGCTTCCCCAGGCCCGAACCCAGCACGGATCCCGTCACCACCTGGGTGGTCGACAGCGAGTAGCCGAAGTGGCTGGACAGCAAAATGATGGCCGCCGAGGATGATTCGGCGGCCATGCCCTGGGGGGATTCGATTTCGACGAGCCCCTTGCCCAGGGTGCGGATGACTCGCCATCCGCCGAAATAGGTGCCGGCGGCCATTGCCACCGCACACGACACGATCACCCAGAGCGGCGGCGTGACGTCGGTCTTGTAGGCCGCGCCGTAGGAGATCAGCGCGAGGAAGATCACGCCCATGGTCTTCTGGGCATCGTTGGTGCCGTGCGCCAGTGACATCAGGGCAGCAGAGAACACTTGACCCCGCCGGAAGTCGCGCAGGGCGCGCCCACGGGAGACTCCCCGCGTCAGCCGGTAGACCAGCCAGGTTCCGACGGTGGCGACCAGGGTGGCGGCGAGCACGGCGATCACCGTCGGCACCAGCACCTTCGATACCACGCCGGGCCACCGCACCCCGGCGGTGCCGGCCGCGGCCAGCATGGCCCCCACCACGCCGCCGATCAGGGCGTGCGAGGAACTCGACGGGATACCGAACAACCAGGTCGCCAGGTTCCAGATGATGCCGCCGACCAAACCGGCGAACATGACCTCCAGCGTCACCAGGTTGGTGACCACCAGGTCCTTGGCCACCGTGGCCGCCACCTGGGTCGACATGAACGCCCCGACAAGGTTGAGCGTGGCGCAGAGCGTTACCGCGGTCTTCGGCTTGAGCGCACCGCTGGCGATCCCGGTGGCGACAGCGTTGCCGGTGTCATGGAAGCCGTTGGTGAAGTCGAAAGCCAGGGCGGTGATCACGACCGTGATCAACAGGAACAGCTCCAAGGTCACCGTGCGGATTTTTGCAGTCGCACGCCTGGCTTGTCGAACCGGGTCAGGGGCGCTTGGCCCCGAGCAAGTACCAGCCCAGGTGGTGACCGAGGAAGTCGCGGGCGATGAAGAGCACGCCGAGGACCGCCACGGCCAGCACCAGCAGGAAGATCGCCCAGCTCACGGCGAGCAGCAGTGGCCGGCGTTCGCTCGCGGCACCGCCCGGGACCGCGGAGACACCGCTGCTACCGGCCACGTTGACTCGGACCCCGACCGCGAACAGTGCCGGCAACAACCCACCCACCAGCAGCCCGAAAACCAGGATCTTGCACGTTGCTGCGAGGTTGAACCACTGGCTCATGATCGGATGACCTCACGCGAGTTGGGGCCGTCAGTGTCGACGAGGGTCAACTTGGCGCCGTCCTGGCCGGTCCCGAAGGCCGATCGGAGGGCGTTCTCGACTTCGCGGCCCGCTTCGTCGGGCTGCACGCCGGGGGCGTCGAGACCGCCGGTGAGGGTGCCGTCCCAGTCGGCGTTGACGTTGTTGTGGTCGATGCGGGCCCGGCGTGACCGCAGCCAGATCGCCAGGACCGTGGTGATCAGCAGCACCACACCGATGGTGATGCCGGGGTAGCCGCCGATCCCGTGGACCAGGCCGTATGCGCCCGAACCGACCCCACCGGCCATCGGCAGCGTCACCAGCCAAGCGGCCACCATCCGTCCGGCGACACTCCAGCGCACCTGCGCGCCCGGCTTGCCGACGCCGCTGCCCAGCACCGACCCGGTGGCGACCTGGGTGGTCGACAGTGAGTAACCGAAGTGGCTGGAGAGGAGGATGACCGCGGCTGCGGAGGACTCGGCGGCCATGCCCTGCGGCGACTTGATTTCGACGAGGCCCTTGCCCAGGGTGCGGATGATCCGCCAGCCGCCGGTGTAGGTGCCGGCCGCCATGGCCAGCGCGCAGCTGACGATCACCCACAGGGGCGGCAGTGTGGCCGAGGTGCTCACCGCGCCGTAGGACATCAGCGCGAGGAAGATCACCCCCATGGTCTTCTGAGCGTCGTTGGTGCCGTGGGCCAGTGACACCAGCGCGGCCGAGCCGATCTGGCCGTGCCGGAACACCTTCTCCGACCGCTTCTCGTCGACGCCCCGGGTGATGCGGTAGACCAGCCAGGTGCCGACCGAGGCGATGACGGTGGCGATCACGGTGGCCAGGATCGCGGGGACCAGCACCTTGGAGACCACCCCGTGCCAGATCACCCCGTGTCCGCCGACCGCGGCGATCATCGCTCCGACAATGCCCCCGATCAGGGCGTGTGAGGAGCTCGACGGGATTCCGAGCAGCCAGGTCAGCAGGTTCCACACGATGCCGCCGACCAGGCCGGCGAAGACGATCTCGAGGGTGACCAGGTGGGCATCGACCAGGCCTTTGGCGATCGTTGCGGCCACGGCGGTCGACAGGAAGGCGCCGATCAGGTTCAGGCACGCCGACAGCGTGACCGCTGCTTTGGGCTTGAGCGCTCCGCTGGCGATCGAGGTGGCCATCGCGTTGCCGGTGTCATGGAATCCGTTGGTGAAGTCGAAGGCCAAAGCCGTGATCACCACGATGATCAAAAGGAACAGATCAAGGCTCACGAGAGCATCACGGCACTGATTCTGCGGCCTCGATGGGGCCGTTGTCTAACCATGGCCCCCGCGAAACGCCGGTGTATGTCGAGACGTATCGCATTGTTTCCCCGTCGTTAACCTCAAGGCTTGCGGGGGCTGTCCTGGCGGGTATCGCGGCGCAGCGGATGGTCTTCGGGAATCTCCACGAAGATCAACGTCAGGCCGTCGGGATCGGTGACGTGCATCTCACGCAGCCCCCACGGTTCCCGCAGCGCTTCCCGGGTGATGGGGACCCCGCGGCTCTGCAGTTCGGCTTGGGTCGCGGCGACGTCGCGGACCTGCAGCCACAGCGCCCCGGGGAAGTGCGCGCCGGACTGGTCGGGGTTACCGTGCCCGGCGAGTTCGATCAGCGACTGGCCGGCGTAAAAGACCATTCCGGCGCCGTAGTCGCGGGCGATCGCCAATCCGATCTCGTCGCGGTAGAACCGCAGTGAGCGTTGATAGTCGGTGGGCCGGAGCAACACCCGGCTGGCCAGAATCTCCATCAGTCTTCGACCGGCTCGATCCGGTTCCGCTTGACCAGGGCGGTGGCCCAGCCCGCGTTGAGGTTGTCCAGAGCGCGGAACGCCAGCGCCAGCCGCGGCGCGATACGGATCGGGCGATATCTGGCCGCGTCGATCATCCACGCGCCGGCCTCCTGCGCGGTGAGCCCCGGCTTGCCCTGGAACGCCGCGGTGGGCGCGATCATCGGGGTCTTCACCAGCGGGTAGTACAGCGTGGTGGACTGCACGCCGTCGCGGGCCCACTCGCTGTCGATGACCCGGCTCACGGCACTCAGCGCGGACTTGGAGCCGTTGTAGACGCCGAACAGCGGCGAGGAGTCGGTGAACACGCCCCAGGTGGCGACGTTGATGATGTGGCCGTCGCCGCGCTCGCGCATGGCGGGGGCGAACCCGCGAATCAGCCGCAGGGGCGAGTAGTAGTTGAGCTGCATGGTCCGCTCGACGTCGTGCCAGCGGTCGAGCGATTCGGCCAGCGGTCGGCGGATCGACCGGCCGGCGTTGTTGACCAGGATGTCCACTCCGCCGAACTGTTCGTCGACGTCCTTGACCAGGGCGTCTATCGCGGTCAGGTCCGACAGATCGCACGCGATCGCGTGCGCGGTGCCACCGGCGGCGGTGATCCGCTGAACCAGTGCGTCGAGGTTTTCCTGGCGGCGGGCCACCGCGATCACGGTGGCGCCCGCTGCTCCGAACTGTTCGGCACCGGCCTCGCCGATACCCGACGATGCGCCGGTCACCAGCACCCGCTTGCCGGCGAGGTCGACGGGCTTGGCGCCGGGCCGGTGCATCAGCTGCGCGGCGACCGGGGGACGCATGGTCGCGAGCGTGATCTGGTCGGACAGTCGGCGCAGCGGGCTTCGGCTCATGGTTAGCCAGTCTATGCGGGGGTTCTTTGCGTGCCGAGGCTGTAGTTACCGTCGGCGCCACTCGCACTTCTTCGCGCCAACCGCAGGCTCGAGGCGGTGGCGTCTAGAAGTAGCGGGGGAACCTGCTCCAGTCCGGATCGCGCTTCTCCAGGAAGGAATCCCGGCCCTCGACGGCCTCATCGGTCATGTAGGCCAGCCGGGTGGCTTCGCCGGCGAACAACTGCTGGCCCACCAGCCCATCGTCGAGCAGATTGAAGGCGAACTTCAACATGCGTTGGGCCTGAGGCGATTTGCCGTTGATCTCCTTGGCCCACCGCACGCCGGTGGCTTCCAGCTCGGCATGGTCGACGACCTCGTTGACCGCGCCCATCTGGTGCATCTGCTCGGCGGTGTAGGTGCGACCCAGGAAGAAGATCTCGCGGGCGAACTTCTGGCCCACCTGCCGGGCCAGATAGGCGCTGCCGTAGCCGCCGTCGAAGCTGCCCACGTCGGCGTCGGTCTGCTTGAACCTGGCGTGCTCGCGGCTGGCCAGGGTCAGGTCGCACACCACGTGCAGGCTGTGGCCGCCGCCGGCCGCCCAGCCGTTGACCAGGCAGATCACCGGTTTGGGCATGAACCGGATCAGCCGCTGCACCTCCAGGATGTGCAGCCGTCCGGCGCGGGCGACATCGACCGTGTCGGCGGTTTCCCCGGAGGCGTACTGGTAGCCGCTGCGGCCGCGGATGCGCTGATCCCCGCCGGAGCAGAACGCCCAGCCGCCGTCCTTGGGCGCCGGCCCGTTACCGGTCAGCAGCACCACCCCGACGTCGGGAGACATCCGGGCATGGTCCAGCGCCTGGTACAGCTCGTCGACGGTGTGCGGCCGAAACGCGTTGCGCACCTCGGGACGGTTGAACGCCACCCGCACCGTCGCGTCGGTGACGTGGCGGTGATAGGTGATGTCGGTCAGGTCGGCGAAGCCGTCGACGGTGCGCCAGATGCTCTCGTCAAAAGGGTTGCTGCTCACGTTTGCGACGGTACCGGGGCGGCGGCCTCAGGTTGCCCGTGACGCCGGTGTCGGCATCGGAGAGGCGAAGCTGGGACCACCGCTTGACCGAGCTGTCTACGGTGGAGGCGATGACCATCGACGTGTGGATGCAGCACCCGACCCGGCGGTTCCTCGACCACGACATGCTGGCGTCGCTGCGACGCTGGACCGGCGGGGCTATGCCCGACGAAGATATCCCCATCGAGGCCACCGTGTCGGCGATGGACGCCGCGGGTGTGGATTTCGGGCTGCTCAGTGCCTGGCGCGGACCCAACGGCATGGACCTGGTCTCCAATGACGAAGTCGCGGGATGGGTCGTAGCGCACCCGAATCGGTTCGCTGGATTGGCCACGGTCGACCTGGACCGCCCGATGGAGGCCGTCCGCGAACTGCGGCGCCGGGTTCGCGACGACGGATTCGTCGGCCTGCGTGTGGTGCCGTGGCTGTGGAACGCGCCTCCCACCGATCGGCGCTACTACCCGCTGTACGTCGAGTGCGTGGAACTCGGCGTGCCGTTCTGCACCCAGGTTGGGCATACCGGCCCGCTGCGACCGTCGGAAACCGGGCGCCCGATTCCCTACATCGACCAAGTGGCACTGGACTTTCCTGAGCTGGCAATCGTGTGCGGACACGTCGGCTATCCGTGGACCGAGGAGATGGTCGCGGTGGCCCGCAAGCACGAGAACGTCTACATCGACACCTCCGCCTACACCACCAAGCGGCTCCCGGACGAGTTGATCCGTTTCATGCGAACCCGCACCGGGCAGCGAAAGGTGTTGTTCGGCACCAACTATCCGATGATCACGCACGGCCATGCACTCGACGGGCTCGACGATCTCGGGCTCGATGATCAGGCGCGCGCGGATTACCTGCACGAGAATGCCGAGCGGGTGTTCAAGTTGGGGGGCGAGAGCGCATGACGCCGCCCCTCGACGACATCCTTGACCGCCTACACGTGGTGGCGCTGCCGATGCGCGTCAAGTTCCGCGGCATCACGGTGCGCGAAGTGGCCCTGATCGACGGCCCGGAAGGCTGGGGCGAGTTCGGCGCCTTCGTGGAGTACGAACCGCCCGAGGCGGCGCACTGGCTGGCTGCCGCACTCGAGAGCGCCTATCGCCAACTCCCACAACCGCTCCGCGACCGCATTCCGATCAACGCAACCGTGCCCGCCGTCGACGCCGATCGGGTCCCCGAGGTGCTGGCGCGGTTCCCCGGCGCCCGCACCGCCAAAGTCAAAGTCGCCGAACCCGGCCAGACCCTGGCCGACGATGTCGCCCGCGTCGAAGCCGTCCGCGCGCTCATCCCCACCGTGCGCGTCGATGCCAACGGCGGTTGGACGCTCGATCAGGCGGTCCAGGCGGCAACGGCATTGGGCGCACTGGAATATCTCGAACAACCCTGCGCCACCGTCGCCGAACTCGCGGAGCTGCGCCGTCGCATCGACACCCCGGTGGCCGCCGACGAGAGCATCCGCAAAGCCTCCGACCCCCTGGCCGTCACGAAAGCCGGCGCCGCCGATATCGCGGTGCTGAAAGTCGCTCCGCTGGGCGGCATTTCAGCACTGTTGACGATCGCTGAGCAGATCGGCATCCCGGTGGTGATCTCCAGCGCGATCGACTCGGCGGTCGGTATCGCGACCGGCCTGCGGGCAGCGGCCGCGCTGCCGGAGCTGCAGCACGCCTGCGGGCTGGGCACAGGATCACTGTTCGTCGACGATATCGCCGAGACCACGGCACAAGAAGACGGCTACCTCCCGGTGCGGCCTGTGGTCCCGGACCCCGCCCGTTTGCACGCCCTGGCTGCTTCGCCGCAGCGGCGCCAGTGGTGGCTCGATCGAATCAAGGTCTGCCATCGACTGTTGCCGCGGTGAGCACTCACACGCTGGGCAGCCGCGCGTCGATCCCGTTGGCGATCGTGACGGCTTCGTCGCTGACATAGAGCTTGCACGCCAGCACGTCGATCGCAACGTTGTTGGTCACCCGCAGGGCCCGTTGACAGGACCAACCCGCGCTGTCGTCCTGATGCTGGGTCATCCACACCGTTGAGTCGACGTCGGCGACGGTGTCGAACGTCCAAAACGTGTCTGGGTAGCCGTCCTTGGCGGTCGCGAATGTCCGCTCGCCGCAGGAGCTCCAAGCGCGGGCGGTGGCATCGAAGAAACTGCGTGCCGCATCCCGGGTGGCGAACACCGTGGCGGCCTGAATCACGAAGTGGTCTTGTGCGTTCTCGGTAAGGGTTTGGGTGAGGGTCGCGGTCCAGTCCGCATCGGTATACACCGACTTCTCGACGGGCATCCACGCCGCCAGGCAGCCATGGTCAGGGAACTGGCGACCCGAATCGAACATCCGCGTGCGGGAGTCTTTGACCCGCATCCCGCGTGCGCCCATGATGTCGCTGACGGTGGTCGCCTTCAGCAGCAGTTCCGGCAGCATCGCAGCCGTCACCGGGCGGGGTCCGTCCTGGTCGGCCGGCACCGCCACGCCGCCGGTCACCCGGGTGCAGTCGGCCATGAGCGCAGCGGCCAGCACCAGCGTGCATGCCAACCCGACGCTCCGTATCCGTATCACCGTTCCCCAGCTGCGCAGTTGCGATCCTGACACCATAAAGCGTGGACGGGTCGCGTACCTTCACTCTGGTGACCAACCTCGCCTACGACGACCGTAATCAGGATGGGGAGCCGGTTCTGTTCATCGCCGGGCGTGGCGGCGCCGGTCGCGGCTGGCACCTGCACCAGGTGCGCGAATTCCAGCTCGCCAGGTACCGTCCGATCACCTTCGACAACCGCGGCATCGGTGCCACCGAGAACGCCTCGGGGTTCACCACAGAAACCATGGTGGCCGACACGGCCCAGCTCATCGAATCGCTGAACATCGGCCCGGTCCGCATCGTCGCGGTGTCGATGGGCTCGTTCATCGCTCAGGAATTGATGCTGGCCCGGCCCGAATTGGTGAAATCCGCTGTCCTGATGGCCACCCGTGGCCGCCACGACCGCGCCCGGGAGTTCTTTTATCAGGCCGAGGCGAAGCTCGCCGAAGCCGGTGTCGAACTTCCCGCCGAATATGAAGCCAAAGTGCGTCTGCTGGAGAGCTTTTCGCCGAAAACGCTCAGCGATGACGCCGCGATCAAGGACTGGATCGCGATGTTCACCATGTGGCCGGTCAAAAGCACCCCGGGGTTGCGCTGCCAGCTCGACGTGGCGCCATTGACCAACCGGCTGCCCGCTTACGCCAACATCACTCAGCCGGTGCTGGTGATCGGTTTCGGCGACGACGTCGTGACCCCGGCACACCTGAGCCGCGAGGTCGCCGACGCGATCCCGGGCGCGCGCTACCTGGAGATTCCCGACGCCGGGCACCTCGGATTCATCGAGAAACCGGACCAGGTCAACAAGGCAGCCTTGGAGTTCCTCGCCGAGGTCGACGGCAAGCCCTTCCGGTGGGCGCCGATGCCTCCGGCGCACGACTAACCTGGTACCAATGACCAACCCCTCGACGGCACAGGCCCGCATCGTCGTCGACGAGCTGATCCGCGGCGGTGTCCGCGACGTGGTGCTGTGCCCGGGATCGCGCAATGCGCCGCTGGCCTTCGCGCTGCACGACGCCGACCGGGCCGGCCGGCTGCGCCTGCATGTCCGTATCGACGAACGCACCGCCGGATACCTGGCGATCGGGCTGGCGGTGAGCGCCGGAGCCCCCGTCTGTGTGGCGATGACCTCGGGCACCGCGGTAGCCAATCTGGGTCCGGCGGTGGTCGAGGCCAACTACGCGCGGGTGCCGCTGATCGTGCTGAGCGCCAACCGTCCCTACGAGCTGCTGGGTACCGGCGCCAACCAGACCATGGAGCAGCTCGGCTACTTCGGCACCCAGGTGCGCGCCGCCATCAGCCTGGGGCTGGCCGAGGACGCCCCCGAGCGGATGGATGCTCTCAACGCCACCTGGCGGTCGGCGGTCTGCCGAGTATTGGTCGCTGCCACCGGATCTCGCACCGCGAACGCTGGGCCGGTGCAGTTCGACATTCCGCTGCGCGAACCGCTGGTGCCCGATCCCGATTCAGGGACGGGCACGGGCACGGGCACGGGTCCGCCGGGCCGGCCGCACGGGCGTCCCTGGACTCTGACCCCGCCGGTCAGTTTCGACCAGCCGCTGGACATCGACCTGTCTGCAGACACCGTGGTGATCGCCGGGCACGGTGCCGGGCCGCACCCGAATCTCGCGGCACTGCCCACCGTCGCCGAGCCGACGGCCCCGATGCCGGAGAATCCACTGCACCCGCTGGCCCTGCCGCTGTTGCGTCCGCAGCAGGTGATCATGGCCGGCCGGCCCACCCTGCATCGTCCGGTGTCGGCCCTGCTGGCCGACCCGAGCGTGCCGGTCTATGCGCTGACCACCGGGCCACGCTGGCCGGACGTTTCGGGTAACTCGCAGGCCACCGGCACCCGAGCCGTCACCTCCGGCGAACCGGACCCGGCCTGGCTGCGCCGCTGCGCGGAGCTGAACTCCCAGGCAAACGCCGCGGTGCGCGACCAGCTGGCGGCGCATCCGCTCACCACCGGCCTGCACGTGGCCGCCGCCGTGGCCGACGCGCTGCGTCCCGGCGATCAGTTGGTGTTGGGCGCCTCGAACCCGGTACGCGACGCCGCCTTGGTTGGGCTGGGTAACGCCACGAGCGCCCGAGGCGTCACCGTGCGATCCAATCGCGGGGTCGCCGGTATCGACGGCACGGTGTCCACCGCTGTCGGTGCGGCCCTGGCGCACGAGCAGCAGAACCCCGACGGCCGCACCATCGCGCTAATCGGGGACCTGACGTTCGTCCACGACAGCTCCGGGCTGCTGATCGGGCCCACCGAGCCGCGGCCACAGGAGCTGACGATCGTGGTCTCCAACGACAACGGCGGCGGCATCTTCGAGCTGCTCGAGCAAGGAGATCCACGGTTCGCCGACGTCTCGTCGCGAATCTTCGGCACCCCGCACGACGTCGACATCGCCGCGTTGTGCCACGCCTATCACGTCGAATTTCAGCAGATCGAGGCCGATGCCCTGGCCGGCGCGCTCGCCGAGCCCGCCGGTGGGGTGCGGGTGCTCGAGGTCAAAGCCGACCGCTCATCGTTGCGGGCACTGCACGCCGCGATCAAGGCCGCATTGTGAGACTGCCCGATGGCCGGTCCGGCAGGGCCTATCAGAAGTCGAAACAGTTGCTGCGCAGGCTGTTTCGGGGTAACGGCGCGCTTCCGCGCAACACCTGGGCCGCACGTGTGCTGCGGTGGGCGCGCACCGCGGTGGTGATCCTGGTGGCGTTGGTGACATTGCAGTCGGTGCTGTTGGTGGCGGGGGCGTGGCGCAACGACATCACCATCGAACGTGACATGGGGGTGGCCGAGGCCGAGGTGCTCAACGCAGGCTTTAGGCGCTCCACCATCGAGTTCGTCACACCGGAGCGGATCACCTATCGCCCAGAGCTCGGCGTGCTCTACCCATCCGAATTGGCAACCGGGATGAGGATTTACGTCGAATACGACAAGTCCGATCCGGATCTGGTGCGGGTCCAGCACCGTACCGCGGTGCTCGCGGTCATCCCGGCCGGATCCGTGGCGGTGATCGCCTGGTTGATCGGGATAGCGGCACTGGCGGGATGCAATGTCGCCGAACGACGCTGGGCCAACCGCTAGCGCTCGTGCACCAGCCGGTCGAGCCAGCCGGCGTCGTCGGTGTCCACCACGGTCTTGGTGGTCAGGTGGTACACCGTCGGGGTGCCGGGGCTCTCCGGGTTCGCCGACAGCAGCTGCACGCGGTTGAAGGCGTTCATCGATGTGGCGTCCACCACCTGCTGCCCGGCGGCGATTCGATCCACCACGTGGCCGGGCAGGCCGCTTTCGCGAGCCGTCGTCGCGATCTCCTCCACGGTGGGCGTGCCGCCCTTGCGGTATAGGTCGGCCACGAACGTTTGGTAGGCACCGGCGGTGGTCGCCGGATCTGCCGCTGCCATCAGCGCGTTGCCGACGCGCGCGGAGGTGTCGTTCTTGCGCCGGGCATCCAGAAACGTCATCCACCGGTAGGTCACCGCGACGTCGCCGGCGACCAGGTGCCGGCCCAGGGCGTCACTGGAGGCCGCCTCGAACTTCGCGCACTCGGAGCACTGCGGGTCACAGAAGATCTCCAACTGCACCGGGGCAGAGGCCGTTCCGACCAGCACACCGAAGTGGTCTGCGCTCCACACCGTCCCGGCTTCATGCGCCGGTCCCAGCTTCGTCTCTCCTCCGTCGAGGCTCGCTGAACCGCCGGGCTCATGCGCCGGTCCCAGCTTCGCCTCTCCTCCGTCGAGGCTCGCTGAACCGCCGGCTTCATGCGCCGGTCCCAGCTTCGCCTCTCCTCCGTCGAGGCTCGCTGAACCGCCGGGCTCATGCGCTTCCGGGTCGGCTGCTGCCGGCCCCGCCAAGGCCCCGCCGAATACCACCAGTGCTGCAAATGTGCCCAGCCAAGACCGCATTCCAGTAACCCTATCGGAGGCGGGTACCGTCGACCGGGTGAGCCGCGCCAGCCTGGACAAAGACCCGCACGCGGTGGCGTCGATGTTCGACGGCGTCGCACGACGCTACGACCTGACCAACACGGTGCTGTCGCTGGGAAGAGACCGCTCCTGGCGTAAGGCCACCCGGAAAGCACTGGAGTTGCAGCCGGGGGAGAAGGTGCTCGACCTGGCCGCCGGTACCGCGGTGTCGACGGTGGAGTTGGCCCGCTCGGGTGCCTGGTGTGTGGCCGCGGACTTCTCGGTGGGGATGCTGGCGGCCGGTGCCGGCCGGCCGGTGCCCAAGGTCGCCGGGGACGCCACCAAGCTGCCCTTCGGTGACGAGGCGTTCGACGCCGTGACGATCAGCTTCGGGTTGCGCAATGTCGTCGACCACACGGCGGGCCTGCGGGAGATGGCCCGGGTGACGCGGCCCGGGGGCCGGCTGGTGGTGTGCGAGTTCTCCACCCCGACGGTGCCGGTGTTCGCCACCGCCTACAAGGAGTACCTGATGCGGGCGCTGCCGGCGGTGGCGCGCGCGGTGTCATCGAACCCGGAGGCCTACGTCTACCTCGCAGAGTCGATCCGCGCCTGGCCGGATCAGGCCGCGCTGGCCGAGCAGATCGGCGCGTCGGGCTGGTCGGATGTGAGCTGGCGCAACCTCACCGGGGGCATCGTCGCGCTGCACTCGGCGAAAAAACCCGGTTAGTCGCGCCCTCAAGAAGCCGGGTCGAACCGGAACACCGGGATCCGCCCGGCGAGCGCCTCGACCCCGTCGGGGGTGCCCTTGTCCACCAGGCCCGCCTGCTTGAGGAAGCGGGCGCCTACCGGCACCTGCACCGGGAATGCTCGCAGCACCGGGCGGGCCGCCTCCGCCGACAGTTCGACGATGCGGACCGGCCGTTCGCTGCGGCCGTGGCGCAGCAGGCCCGCGCCGGCTGCCCGGGCATTGAGCGCCCAATCGGACTTGGGGAACCCCGCCACCGTGTAGAGCTGCCCGTCGACGGTGAACGGTGTCATCGGGGTGCTGCGCGGCTGACCGGACTTGCGGCCCGGCACCGTCAGCACCATCGGTGGGCCCGTCGGGATACCCAGCTTCTGCAGGCCGATCATCAATTTGTTGACCGGTTTGAGCCAGTGCGGCGGCTTCGGGTCACTCATGGCGTGGCTCCCTTTCAGCCCAGGTGCGCTGAGAGCAGCCAGCCCGCGGCCGACTTGCGCCCGCCCGGTTCGTCGCGCAGTGGAACGCCGCCGAATCCGGGGAAGTCGTCGGGGAACACCGCGTGCAGCCGGGCCGGCTTGATCTCATCGATCACCCAGTACTTCGACACCACCTCACGCAGCTCGTCGGCGGTCACCGCGAACGGCGGGCCCTCGGGGATGGCGGCCTTGTCGAAGACCAGCACGAAGTACGACGCCCCGGGCGCGGCCGCACGCACGATGGAGCGTTGGTAGCCCTCGCGGGCCTCCACCGGGATCGAGTGGAACAGCGTGCTGTCGACGATGGTGCCGAAGCGGCCGTCATAGCCGGTGAAGTCGCTGATATCGGCGACGTCGAAGGAGGCGCTGGTCAAACCGCGCTTGGCCGCCTCGCGGCGGGCCAGATCGATGGCGGTGGGCGAACTGTCGAGGCCCACGGTGGTGTGACCCTGCTCGGCCAGATACAGCGAGATGGCGGCCTCGCCGCAGCCGACATCAAGGACATCGCCGTGGAACTTGCCCTGCTGGATCAGTGTGGCCAGTTCGGGTTGGGGTTCCCCGATGCTCCACGGTGGTTTGGCGCCCAAGCCCATCTGCTCGGATTCGCCCCGGTATGCGGCGTCGAACTGAAGTTCCATTGAATCGCTCATCACTCCGGTATAGCAACGCCCCTGATATATGTCAACGAAGTTGATATGTTCCGAACGGGCCGACGTCAGGCGAACGGGCGGCGGCGGTCGATCAACCGGGACATCCGCCCCCCGCCACGCCAGGCCCGCGCCACCAGATCCGCGTCGTCGTCGGTGACCAGGTTGGCCATCACCCGCACCGCCACCCGCATCAACAGCGTCGAACGCATCGCCAGCGGGCCGGTGGCCGGCAGGAACCGGGGGAACGTCAGCAGCAGCGCCAGTCGCCGTGCCACCGAGAATCCGCGCGCGTACTGGGCCGCCAGCAGCTCCGGCCAGGCCTGCGTAAGGTCGGCGCCGCCCGCATTCTCCAGTAGCTCGACGGCCAGGCGCCCGGTCTCCAGGCCGTAGTCGATGCCTTCGCCGTTGAGCGGGTTGACGCAGGCCGCGGCGTCACCGATCAGCATCCAGTTGGGTCCGGCGACGCCCGAGACCGCGCCGCCCATCGGCAGCAGCGCACTGGCCGGGGCACGCACCGGGCCCTCGAAACCCCATTCCTCGCGGCGTAGGTCGGCGTAGTAGGACATCAGCGGCCGCAGCGCGACGTCGGCGGGCCGTTTGACGGTGGCCAGCGCGCCGACGCCGATGTTCACCTCGCCGTTGCCCAGCGGGAAGATCCAGCCGTAGCCCGGCAGCACCTCCCCCTCCGGGGACCGCAGCTCCAGATGCGACGTCAGCCACGGTTCGTCGCTGCGCGGCGAGGCCAGATAGCCGCGGGCGGCTACCCCGTAAACCGTCTCTTTGTGCCACTGGCGGCCCAGCTCGCGACCCAGCGTGGAGCGGGCCCCGTCGGCGACGATCAGTGTCTTACAACTGACCTCCGTGCCGTCGGCCAACACCAGTGCACGCACGCGCCCGGACGCGTCGTGTTGAACCCCGACTGCCTTGACGCCCAACAACATCCGGGCGCCGGACTCCTCGGCGACCTTGCGGATGCGTTCGTCGAGTTCGGTGCGCGGCGCCGCGCTGCCAGTCGACGGGAACGACGGGCCGGGCCAGTCCACTTCGATCTCGCCGCCGAAGCCGGCCATCCGCAGACCCCGGTGCCGGATATGGCTGTCGAGCCACTCACCGAGCCCCAGCAACTCCAGCTGTTCGACGGCTCGCGGGGTCAAGCCGTCACCGCACGGCTTGTCCCGCGGGAAGGCGGCCGAATCGACCACCAGCACGTCACGGCCCGCCCGCGCGGCCCAGGCGGCCGCCGCCGACCCCGCCGGCCCCGCACCCACCACCACCACATCAGCCTGCGAACTCACAGTGACCAGTATGTTGGAGCCGTGAGGACACCGGCGAACGTGGTGGCGGGGTTGGATTTCGGCGGGTTGGGAGACCCGGGTTTCGCGGACCGGGTTCGCGACGGGGTTTCGCGTATCGAAGAGCTGATGGACACCGAGTTGCGCGGTGGAGACGGCCTGATGACCGAGGCCGTGACGCACTTGTTCGACGCCGGCGGAAAGCGGTTCCGTCCGCTGTTCACAGTGCTGTCGGCGCAGCTGGGGCCTGAGCCGGACGCCTGGCAGGTGACGGTGGCCGGTGCGGTGATCGAGCTGGTGCACCTGGCCACGCTGTACCACGACGACGTGATGGATGAGGCGCAGATCCGCCGCGGGGCGCCCAGCGCCAACGCCCGGTGGGGCAACAACATTGCGATCCTGGCCGGTGACTACCTGTTCGCCACCGCCTCACGCCTGGTGTCGCGGCTGGGGCCGGATGCGGTGCGGATCATCGCCGAGACCTTTGCCCAGCTGGTGACCGGACAGATGCGCGAGACCCGCGGGGCGGCCGACGGTGTGGACGCGATAGAGCACTACCTCAAGGTCGTCTATGAGAAGACGGCCTGTTTGATCTCGGCGTCGGGCCGCTTCGGTGCGACGTTCTCCGGTGCCGACGATGACCAGATCGAGCGGCTGGCCCGCCTCGGCGGGATCGTGGGCACTGCCTTCCAGATCTCCGACGACATCATCGACATCGATTCCGACCCCGACGAGTCCGGCAAGCTGCCCGGCACGGATCTACGCGAGGGTGTGCACACGCTGCCGGTGCTCTACGCACTGCAGGAGACCGGCGCCGACGCCGAGCGGCTGCGAGTGCTGCTGGCCGGACCGCTCACCGAGGACGCGGCGGTCGAGGAGGCGCTCGGGCTGTTGCGCGCCTCGGCCGGCATGGTCAGGGCCAAGCAGACGGTGGCCGACTATGCCGCGCAGGCCCGCGCGGAGCTGGCCGCGCTGCCCGACTGTGTCGGACGGGCGGCATTGGCCAGCCTGGTCGACTACACCGTGACCCGGCACGGCTGACCACGATTGCGGAACTCGTGCGAGCTCGTCGGCGTTTAATGAGCACGATGGTCGTTCTCCAAGGAGGAAGTCGATGACCTGGCACCCGCACCACAACACGGCGAAGACGTTCTTTCTGCTGTTCCTGATGTCGGCGTTGATCGTGTTGGTGGGCCGGGCGTTTGGACCGCAGATGATGTGGGTGGCGGTGCTGTTCGCGGTGGGGATGAACGCCTACACCTACTTCAACAGCGACAAGCTGGCGCTGCGGGCGATGCGGGCCCAGCCGGTGACCGAGGTTCAGGCGCCGGAGATCTACCGGATTGTGCGCGAGCTGGCCACCACCGCCCATCAGCCGATGCCCCGGTTGTACGTCAGCGACACCAACGCGCCCAACGCGTTCGCCACCGGCCGCGACCCGCGGCACGCCGCGGTGTGCTGCACCAGTGGAATCCTGCGGCTGCTCAACGAGCGTGAGTTGCGCGCGGTGCTGGCCCACGAGCTGTCGCACGTCTACAACCGCGACATTCTGATCTCGTGTGTGGCCGGCGCGCTGGCCTCAGTGATCACCGGTCTGGCCAATATGGCGATGTTCATGGGCAACCGCCGCGACGGCAACCCGCTGGCGATGCTGCTGGTCGCCTTGGTCGGGCCGCTGGCGGCCTCGGTGGTCCGGATGGCCGTGTCGCGGTCGCGCGAGTACCAGGCCGACGAATCCGGCGCGGTGCTCTCGGGGGACCCGTTGGCGCTGGCGTCGGCGCTGCGCAAGATCTCCGACGGTGTCCAGGCCGCCCCGCTGCCGCCCGAGCCGGAACTGGCCAGCCAGTCGCACCTGATGATCGCCAACCCGTTCCGCGCGGGGGAGAAGGTGGGTCAACTGTTCGCCACCCACCCCCCGATGGCCGACCGGATTCGGCGCCTGGAGGACATGGCCCGCGGCTAACGCGGTCCGCCTGCTGGCCCCCCACACCCCGGCGCCCCATCTGCCACTTTCGCACCCGCGCTTGGGGATAGGTGTCTTGTCGAATCGGATAGCGCATGCGCTACTACCGGGCATGAACCACTACACCTACCGCGCTGAGTGGTCGCGCGAGCACGACGAATACATCGGCCGCTGCCTGGAATTGCCCTTCCTGAAGCATTGGGCACCGACGCTGCGAGAGGCTATCGCCGGTGTTGAGCAAGCCGTTGATGAGCACCTGGCCGAGTGTGAAGGCGAAGACGTACCGCCTCCCATCACCGACCGGAACTTCAGTGGCAACTTCGTGGTCCGGACCTCACCGTCGCTGCATGCCCGGCTCGCCGTCGAGGCCGCTGATCAGCGTGTGTCGATGAACCACTGGATCGTGCAGAAGTTGGCTGACCGGCCGCCGAGTGGTCTGCTCGACTGGTGATACCGGATGCGCTATCCGATTCGAACTCCTCTCACCCCCGCCTCGACGGTGCGCACGTGACGCATGCGTCGGCTGTGCCCGCTGTGGAGCTGGATTCACTGGGCACCAGCACCGTGCCGCCGGTAGCGCAATGCTGCCGCAGCCAATCTTCAATGGCCTGCTCGGCGGCGTGATCGAGATAGGTGGTGTTGATGGCGAGCGTGACGTGCGTGCCGGCGGGAATCTGTGCCAGTACGTTGGTCAGCCGGGGCAGCGCCAGGAAGGTGCACGTGCCCGACACGGTCACCAGCCACTCGTCGTCGCTCTGTGTGGCGGTGACCTTCACCCGGATCACCCGCCACCCGGTCAACACCATCGCCAGCGCCAGCCCGATCAGCACCCCGTGCAGCAGGTTGAGGAACACCACGCCGGCCGCCGTCACCACGTAGACGATGAGATCGCCGCTGCGCCAAGCCGTCTCGATGTGAATCATCTTGATCAGTTGGACTCCGATGGTGATGAGCAGACCCGCCAGCGCGGCAGTCGGAATCTGCTGCACCAAGCCGGCGAACGGCAGGGCGAACAGCAGGATCCACACGCCGTGCAGGAACGCCGACGCCCGCGACTTCGCGCCGGCGTTGACGTTGGTGGCGCTGCGGACGATCACCCCGGTGATCGGCAGTCCACCGAGCAAGCCCGAGGCGACGTTGGCGGTGCCTTGCCCGATCAGTTCGCGGTTGAAATCGGTACGCCGCCCGGTGTGCATCCGGTCCACCGACACCGCCGAGAGCAGGCTTTCCACGCTGGCGATCAACGCCACGGTGAGCACCCCGATGAAGGCGGCGGCCCAGTTGCCCTCCGGCAGCGCCGGCAGTTGCACGGCATCCAGCAGTGATCCGTCCAGGGTGATGCGATGCACGTCCAGCGAGAAGACCAAGGACAGCACCGTTGCTCCGGCAATGGCGACCAGCGGCCCGGGAATCCGGCCCAGCGGTCCCGTCACCGATCGCCAGGCGAGCATGATGATGATCACCAGGATGCCCAGGACCGGCTCGGCTCCATGGGACTCGATCAGCCCTTCGGGCAGGCTGGCGAGGTTTTCCCAGGCCGAACTCGCCGACCGGCCGCCGAGGAGGACGAGCAGCTGCTGCAGCGTGATCGTGATGCCGATTCCGGCCAGCATCGCGTGCACCACGACCGGCGAGATCGCCAGCGCGGCCCGCGCCACCCGGCTCAACCCGAATAGGACCTGCAGCACCCCGGCGCCGACGGTGATAGCGCACGTCACCTTCCAGCCGAAGCGCCCGACCAGATCCGCGACGACGACCGTCAGCCCGGCCGCCGGCCCGCTGACCTGCAGCGGAGACCCGCCCATGGCGCCGACGACGAGACCGCCGACGATTGCGGCGATCAGACCGGCCAGCACCGGTGCGCCAGACGCCACGGCGATACCCAATGACAGCGGCAGAGCGACCAGGAACACCACCAGGGAGGCGGGCAGGTCATACCGCAGTACCGAACGGGACCAGCCCATTCGTGGTTTGACGCGTGATTTGCCGTCGGCTTGCGCGGTCAGCATCCGGTAGTTCCCCTGCCCTCATAAGATATTGCTGAGATACAGGGAAGTTATTCGTGTCTTATTGCCAAATGCAGAATGCGACATGTCCGGGAAGTAAACACAAGTTACACATTCGGAGTGAACACACAGGAACTAGGCAGTTAAAAGCCAGAGCCGGTCACCTCATGTCCGGGCGTCTCGGCGATCAGGCCACGGTAGGCCTGCTCCACCGTCGAACCGTGGTTGATCACGCCGTCGACCTCGCGCGCGATCGGCATACTCAGCCCGTACTGCGCGGCGAACTTCATGATCACGCTCGCGGCCCGCACACCCTCGGCCACCTGATTCATCGACGCGATGATCTCGTCGATGGGCTTGCCGGAGCCCAGCTGCTCGCCGACATAGCGGTTGCGGCTGCGCTGGCTGGTGCAGGTGACGATCAGGTCGCCCATCCCCGCCAGGCCCGCGAAGGTGTCGCGGGCTCCGCCCATCGCCTCGCCGAGCTTGGACATCTCGCGCACCGAACGTGACATCACCATAGCCCGGGTGTTCTCCCCGATGCCCAGCGAGTAGCCCATGCCGACCGCGATCGCATACACGTTCTTCAGCGCGCCGGCCATCTCGACCCCGACCACGTCGTCGGTGGTGTACACCCGGAATCGCTTGGTGCGGAACAGCGACGCCAGCTCACACGCCAGGCCCGGGTCGGGCATGGCCAGCACCGCCGCCGCGGCATAACCTTCGGCGACCTCGCGGGCGATGTTCGGCCCGGCCAGGATGCCGGCCGGATGCCCGGGCAACACCTCGTCGACGATCTGCGACATCCGCATGTTGGTGCCCTGCTCCAGGCCCTTGACCAGCGACACCACCGGCACCCAGGGGCGCAGCTCGGTGGCCAACTCCTCGAGCACTCCCCGGAAGCCGTGTGACGGTACGGCCATCACGACGACGTCGGCGCAGTGCGCGGCTTCGGCGAAATCGGTGGTGGCACGCAGCGTGCTGCTGAGTTCGACATCGTTGCCCAGGTAGCGACTGTTGCGGTGGTTGTCGTTGATGTCGGCGGCGGTCGCCTCCGACCGCACCCACTGCAGCGTCGGCGCGCGGCGCGAGCAGATGGACGCCACCGTGGTACCGAACGATCCGCCTCCGAGCACGACAACATTGGGTGTACGAGTAGCAGCTGGCATGTGCGACAGCGTATTGCCGTCGCCGCCGCCGCACCGGCAGTTGGCGAACTCGGTGCTATCCAGCCAGCGGTACGGGCTCCCCGGCCCGTCCGAACACCATCGATTCGGTGATCTGGTCGAACCGGAAGTCCAAGGCGTCGGCGAAGTAGTTCTGGCGCACATTCCACGGTCGTTTGGTGCCCGACCGCGGGAGCGCATGCGGCGCGCGGAGCACATAACCGGCCTGGATGTCCCAGGCCGACTTCTCGGCCATCGGCTCGTCGCCGAGGTGCGGATAGGCGTGGGTGTAACCGCGAGAAGCCATGTATGCCAGTAGTTTGGCGGTGGCCCGGGCGGTGATGTCGGCGCGCAGCGTCCAAGACGCATTGGTGTAGCCGACGCACCAGAACAGGTTCGGCACGTCTTCGAGCATGTGCGCCTTGTAGACGAATCGATCGGTGGACTTGATCTCGGTTCCATCCAAGCTGATCCGCACCCCGCCGAGCGCCTGCAGTTGCAAGCCGGTGGCGGTGACGATGATGTCGGCGTCCAGATGCGCCTCGGACCGCAACACGATCCCGGTGGCGTCGAAGCGATCGATCCGGTCGGTGACCATCTCGACCCGGCCGGCGCTGATCTCGGCGTAGAGGTCGGCGTCGGGAATCAGGCACAGGCGCTGATCCCACGGTTCATACGGCGGCTTGAAGTGGGTGTCCACGGGGTAACCCGGCGGCAGATTCTGTACGGCCGTGCGACGCAGGATCCGCTTGAACAGCGGGGGAGTCTTGCGGGCCAGGAACCAGACGTAGCCCTCGAACAGGGCCATCACAAACCGGATGATCGGGTGAGCCCACTTGCGGGGCAACAGGCTTGTCACCACATTGACGAAACGGCTGTACATGGTCGCCGAGATCAGATAGGTGGGGGTGCGCTGCAGCAGGGTCACGTGGGCGGAGCGCTGCGCCAATGCCGGGACCAGTGACATCGCGGTGGCGCCGCTGCCGATCACCACCACCTTCTTATCGGTGTAGTCCAGATCTTCGGGCCAGTGCTGGGGGTGCACCAGCGTTCCCGCGAACGTCTCGAATCCCGGGAAGTCCGGGGTGTAGCCCTCGTCGTAGTTGTAGTAGCCGGAGCCGAAGAACACGAACCGGCCGCGATAGGTCCGCTGGCTGCCGTTCTCGTCCGCCGTCACGGTCCAGGTGTCGGTAGACGAATCCCAGTCCGCCGCGGTGACGTGGTGGTTGAACCGGATGTGGTCGTCGATGCCGTACTTGCGCGCGGCGTCGGTCAGGTAGTCGCGGATCTCGTCGCCGTTGGCGACCCGTTCGCGCCGGGTCCACGGTTCATACGGCAGGCACAGCGTGAAGATGCTGCTGTCCGAGCGCACCCCGGGATAGCGGAACAGGTCCCAGGTCCCGCCGATGCGCTCACGCCGTTCCAGGATGACGTAGTTGGTGCCGGGGTTGCGTTCGGCGATGCGGTAAGCCGCGCCGATACCGGAGATGCCGGCTCCGATGATGACGACGTCCACGACCTCTTCGGTAGTCACAAGCCCCAGCCTAGGCAGGCAAGGCGGTCGGAGCAGCGGTATCGGTTACCGGTAATTCACGAATTGCAAAGCCACGTCCAGGTCGGCGCCCTTGAGCAGTGCGATCACGGCCTGCAGGTCGTCGCGCTTCTTCGATGACACCCGGATCTCGTCGCCCTGGACCTGGGACTTGACGCCTTTGGGGCCCTCGTCGCGGATCAGCTTGTTGATCTTCTTGGCGTGCTCTGCGTCGATGCCCTGCTTGAGGCTGCCGCTGACCTTGTAGGTCTTGCCCGACGGTTGCGGGTCCCCGGCGTCGAACGCCTTCATGGAGATGTCGCGGCGGATCAGTTTCTCCTTGAACACGTCGACGGCGGCCTTGACCCGCTCCTCGGTGGAGCTGACCAGCTCGATATTTTCCTCGCCCTTCCAGGCGATGGTGGTGTCGGTGCCGCGGAAGTCGAACCGGGTGGCCAGTTCCTTGGCGGCCTGGTTGAGCGCGTTGTCGACCTCTTGCCGGTCGACCTTGCTGACGATGTCGAATGATGAGTCCGCCACGAGACCCGTCCTCTCTTCGAGTTGTGCTGGCCGTTTGTGTCTGAGGTACATCCTCGTTGTAGTCTGCTAGGCGCACTACGGCAGGTTGCCCGAGCGGCCAATGGGAGCGGACTGTAAATCCGTCGGCGGAAGCCTACACAGGTTCGAATCCTGTACCTGCCACACCTGATCAGGCCTCCTTTCGAGGGGGCCTGATTACTTTTTCGACGTCCGTAGCCCGCCATGAGTCCGCAGCAGAAAGCAGTCGCGACGCAGCTGGATCTGGCCGGGGACAGTGATCGAGATCCCGGGCCGGGGAAGTTGGTGCTACCAGCTTCCTGGCGTTCCGGGCGCAACCGCTACGCCCCGCCAGTTGCACGGCTGAAAGGTCTGCCACGCCACGAGAGCACATTGGGCTTCGGCAGGGATGCCGGGCAAGCAGCCAGGCTGACCCGGGCCGCCGCAATTCGTCGGTCCCGGAACGAATGGATCGGCACCTGAAACACCGGCACCCGCCGCGACAGCAATGACCGACCACATCGCTGTGACCGCAGACAACAGCAGCAGCTTCATCACACCACCTCCGACTCCAAAGATCGGGGCAAGAATATGGTGCGATGTGAAAATTCGTTGGGAATTGTGGAAATCGGTCCGTTATCTTTCGCGCCGTGGCGTCGGCGTGATCCCGTGGTGCAGTTCCGCCACATCGGGATGCGCACCCTGCGCGTCGGGTAGCGCAGGGCGTTGCGGCCCGATGTCGATCTGCTCTCGCCAGTCGACGCGCCCGTTCGTCAGCTCGCCGCCCAGACGTGAATAGCCCCGGAAATGCGGGCTTTTCAAACTGGCTGATCTGGTTCTTCTCCGCCTCCGGTAGCGCGAAGAACTGCCGGGCCAGCTCGAGGATCTCGGTGATCTGCGCATCGGGTATGCGGTGGCCGGTGAGGTAGAAGAAGCCGTGGGTGTGCGTGGCCTCCCGCAAGGCCAGGCGAAACGCCGCTGTGTCGGTATCGGCGGCAGACAGGTCAAGTACCGGCAGCATCACAGGGAGCCTTCGGTTCAGGCGCCCAAAGCCAAGCGCTACAGGTCGCCGGAGTAATCGGCGGTCAGCCAGCGGTCGGGCCGGATGGTGAACAGCACGCTGGAGTCGCCGTCCATGTTGGCGGCGAATGCCCGGCCGTCTTCTTGGCCCAGGTAGCGGATCGCAATGGCCTCGCGCTGCGGCAGCGGGGCCGGCGTGACCGCATTGACCACGGTGCCTTCGACGATCACATATTGGTAGGGCAGTTCTTCGCGCTGCACCACCAGCGTCACGGCACCGGCCTGTTCGATGAGCCTGGCCTTCCGCCGGCCCGCACCGGTGTTGACCAGAATGTCGCCGCCGGGGGTGTAGTCATACCAAATCGGGACGCTGGCCGGGGGCCGGCCGTCGGTGGCGGCGACGGACAACACCGCGATGTGCTTGTCGGCGAGAAACTGTTGACGCTCGGTCTCGGTGAAGGGTTTGGGCATATCGGCTCGAACAGCGGTCGTCCCCGGGCTATTCCACCGGGTCGCGGAGCGGCTCTCCGGCAGGGGCGCCTCCCTCGGCTTACACTCCGGCGATGCCTGCCCAAGAGGAGCCCGGAATGCCTGTAGCGGATCTCGTTGTCATCGGCACGGTGCTCACGGTCAACGACGCGCAACCGACTGCCCAGGCGCTGGCGGTCACCGACGGGCGCATCGTGGCGGTCGGCGACCGCACGGACGTGGACGCGTTCATCGGCCCGGACACCCGGGTGCTCGACATCGGCGACGGCTGCGTAATGCCCGGCTTCGTCGAGGCGCACGGGCATCCGCTGATGGAGTCGGTTGTGCTGTCCGGCCGGATGGTCGATATTCGGCCGGTCACCCTGGCCGACGCCGACACCGTCGTGGACCTGATCCGCCAAGAGGTGGCCGCGCGCGGCGTCGACGGGGCGTACGCGATCGGCTGGGACCAGCTGCTGCAGCCGGGTCTGCCCGAACCGACGTTGGCCTGGCTGGACAGCGTCTCTCCGGAGCACCCGCTGGTGATCGTGCACAACTCTGGGCACAAGGCCTACTTCAACTCTGCGGCCGGCCGGCAGGCCGGGTTGAGCCGTGACACCCCCGACCCCATCGGTGCGAAATACGGCCGCGACGCCGCCGGCGAACTGGATGGGACCGCGGAGGAGACCGCCGCGCTGATTCCATTGCTGGGCAAGGCGATGATGCCCGGCGACGCCCCGGCGATGCTGCGCGCCGAATGCGCACGGCTCAACCGGGCCGGGCTGACAACGATTTCGGAGATGGCGTTCTCACCGCAGTTCCGGCCGCTGGTTGACCACCTGCGCAATGAGCTGACCGTGAGACTGCGCACTTACGAGATCTCCAACGAGGCGTTGCACACCGACGCGTCGCCGGGGGACGGCGACGACATGGCGCGCCAGATCGGTATCAAAATCTGGGTGGACGGCTCACCGTGGATCGGCAACATCGACCTGTCGTTTCCGTATCTGGACACCGACGCCACCCGCATCATCGGCGTCGAACCCGGTTCGTGCGGGCACGCCAACTACACCGGCGAACAACTGACCCGCATCGTCGAGGCGTACTTCCCGCACGGCTGGCAGATGGCCTGCCATGTGCACGGCGACAACGGGGTTGACACCATCCTCGACGTCTACGAGGACGTGCTGCGGCGGTACCCGCGCGAAGACCACCGGTTGCGCCTCGAACACGTCGGCGCCATCCGCCCCGAGCAGTTGCGCCGCGCCGCCGCGCTGGGCGTCACGTGCAGCCTGTTCGTCGACCACCTGCACTACTGGGGTGATGTTCTGGTCGACGGACTGTTCGGGGAGGAACACGGCTCGCGGTGGATGCCGGCGGCGTCCGCCGTCGCGACGGGCATGCGTATTTCGCTGCATAATGACGCGCCGGTCACCCCCGAAGAGCCGTTGCGCAACATCAGCGTCGCCGCCACCCGGGTTGCGCCCAGCGGGCGGGTTCTGGCGCCCGACGAGCGGCTCACGGTCGAGCAGGCGATCCGGGCGCAAACCCTCGACGCGGCCTGGCAACTGTTCGCCGACGATGTGACCGGCTCCCTCGAGGTGGGAAAGTATGCCGATCTGGTGGTGCTCTCCGCGGATCCACGGGCCGTCGCCCCGGAGGCGGTCGCCGATCTGGAGGTACGCGCTACCTTCCTGGCCGGTCGCCAGGTGTTCTGACACGCGCGACCATCCGGCTATTTAAAGGAGATATAAGGGTCTAAAGTCATCTGGCGGGATAAGCCTGGTAAGGCTAACCTTCGTTCATGACACTTCCGATGCCCGACCGCAAGACCGCTGACCTCCCCGGACACTGGCTCTTCGCGCGCCTCGGCAAACGTGTCCTTCGGCCGGGCGGGCTGGAGCTGACCCACCGGATGCTCGCCGACGCGAACCTCGCCGGTGCCGACGTCGTGGAACTCGCGCCCGGCATGGGGCGCACCGCGAAAGACATCCTGCAGCACAGTCCGCGCAGCTACACCGGCGTCGAGGCCGACGACCATGCAGCCGGTGTCGTCCGCTCGGTGGTGGGCGACAAGGGACGAGTGGTCACCGGCGAGGCGTCGGAGACCGGGCTGACCGCTGGCAGCGCCGATGTCGTCATCGGCGAGGCGATGCTGACCATGCAGACCAACACCCACAAGTCCGAGATCATGCGGGAAGCCTTCCGGGTGCTGCGGCCGGGCGGCCGTTATGCCATCCACGAAATGATGTTGCAGCCCGCCGAGGTGCCCGAGGCCGTCAAGGAGGAGGTCCGCACCGCCTTGGCCCGCTCCATCAAGGTCAATGCCCGGCCGCTGACCGCCCCGGAGTGGACCGAGCTGCTCACTGAGGCCGGCTTCACCGTGGAGAGAATCTCCTACGCGCCGATGGCACTGCTGGAGCCGCACCGGTTGATCGCCGACGAGGGCCTGGTCGGGGCGCTGCGCTTCGTGTTCAACGTGCTGCGCGATTCCGACGCGCGGTCCCGGGTGCTCAACATGCGCGCCACGTTCCGCCGCCATCGCAACAACATGGCCGCGATCGAGGTGATTGCTGCCAAGCCCGCCTGACCGGCTTGCCATGATGGTCAGGTGACAACCCGCGACCGCGACGACTCGGGCCGTCCCCGAAACGCCCGCCCGCGTGATCGGCTGGGCCGCCCGCTGCCCCGCGGCAGCCAGGGCGGGGTCGAAGGTGTTCCCGACGACCTCGACCTGCCGCCGTCCCAGATGCTGGCCTATGCGCAGCTGTTGCTGGACGACGGGCTGGCGTTCAACGCCCACGAGGTGCTGGAAGCCGCCTGGAAACATCGGCCCGCCGCCGAGCGTGAACTGTGGCAGGGCTTGGCGCAGTTGGCCGTCGGCGTCACCCACGTCCAGCGGGGCAACGTCGCCGGAGCGGTCAGCCTGTTGCGCCGCGGCGCCGAACATCTGGCGACGGTGCGGCTCCCGGCCCCGTTCGGGATCGACCTCACCGGATTGCTGGGCTTCGCCGCGCAGTTGGCCGACGACCTGGCGGCCGGCGTCGAGATCGCCCCGCAGCGGTTGCACCCGCGGCTGGTCGCGTGAGCGCCCCGATCCGCTGGACGCTTGCCGACGGCCGCGACCTGCTGTTCTTCGCCCTGCCCGGCCGTGCCCCGGTGCCGGTGCCCGATCGGCGGCCGCTGCCTCCCCGTGACCCCGAGCCGTCGCAATTGCGCTTCGACCGCACCACCGGCCAGTGGGTGATCATCGCCGCGCAGCGCCAGGACCGCACCTATAAGCCCCCCGCCGAGGCGTGCCCGCTGTGCCCGGGACCGAGCGGTGAGACCAGCGAGGTGCCGGCGGCCGACTACGACGTCGTGGTCTTCGAGAATCGGTTCCCCAGTCTGGCCGGCGCCGGTGCCGTGGTCTCCCCGCCGCCGGACGGTGCCGAGTTCGTTTCCGAATCGGGCAGCGGCCGTTGCGAGGTGATCTGCTTCTCCGCCGATCACACCGGCTCATTCGCCGACCTGTCGGCGGCACATGCCCGGCTGGTAGTGCAGGCGTGGCGGCACCGCACCGCTGATCTGCTGGCCCGCCCCGGCGTCGAGCAGGTGTTCTGCTTCGAAAACCGGGGCGAGGAGATCGGGGTGACGCTGGCTCACCCGCACGGCCAGATCTACGGCTACCCCTACCTGACCCCGCGCACCGCCGCGATGCTGGCGCAAGCGCGTGATCATCGAGTGACACGCGGCCGGAATCTGTTCGCCGACCTACTGGCGGCCGAACGTGCCGAGGGTGCACGGATCGTGGCGCAGACCGACCACTTCACCGCGTTCGTGCCGTTCGCCGCACGCTGGCCCGTCGAGGTGCACCTGTATCCGAACCGATGGGTGCACAACCTGACCGACCTGACCGATCCCGAACTCGACGACTTCGCAACCGTCTACCGGAATCTGTTGGGCCGCTTCGACCGCCTCTACGACGCCCCGCTGCCCTATATGGCCGCACTGCACCAGTACCGCAACGACGGCGCCCAGGCCGACGGCTATTTCCACGTCGAGCTGATGTCGATCAGGCGCAGCGCCACCAAACTGAAATATCTGGCGGCCTCGGAGTCGGCGATGGACGCGTTCATCGCCGACGTCACCCCGGAGTCCGTGGCGGCTAGGCTGCGTGAGCTGTGATCACCTACTCCGCGCCGGGACGAGTCAACCTGATCGGCGAACACACCGACTACAACGCCGGTTTCGCGCTGCCCATCGCGTTGCCGCAACGCACCAGCGTCACCTTCACCCCCGGCGAGGTCGACACGCTCACCGTGCTCAGCGACCGGGCCGATGCGCCGGTGATCATTCCGCTGGACACCACGCCCGGGCAGACGACCGGATGGGGGGCCTATGTCGCCGGGGTGATCTGGGCGCTGCGCGACAGCGGTTTCGCGGTGCCCGGCGGCACCATGGACATTCGCAGCGACGTACCGATCGGCTCGGGCCTGTCGTCGTCGGCGGCCCTGGAATGCGCGGTGCTCGGCGCCTTGGCCTCGGCGGCCGGTCTGCATATCGACCGCATCGAGCAGGCCCGGATCGGCCAGCGCGCCGAAAACGACTATGTCGGAGCCCCAACCGGATTGCTGGATCAACTGTCTTCCCTTTTCGGAGAGGTGTCCAGCGCGCTGCTGATCGACTTCCGTGATGTCGCCGTGCACCCGGTGCCGTTCGACCCGGACGCGTCCGGGGTGAGTCTGCTGCTGCTCGACTCCGGCCAACGGCACGGCCACGTCGACGGCGAGTACGCCGCCCGGCGCGCATCGTGTGAGCGCGCCGCCGCCGCATTGGGGGTGGGATCGCTGCGCGACGTCCAGCACCGGGGTGTTCAGGCGCTGGATGCGGTCACCGACCCGGTCGATGCCCGGCGAGCTCGGCACGTGCTGACCGAGAACGAGCGCGTGCTGGATTTCGTTGCGACTTGCGCCGAAAGGGATTTCGCCACTGCCGGAGCTTTGTTCACCGCATCGCACGCCTCGATGCGCGACGACTTCGAGATCACCACTGAGCACATCGACCTGATTGCCGACAGTGCGGTGGCCGCCGGCGCGCTCGGCGCCCGGATGACCGGCGGCGGGTTCGGCGGCTGCGTGATCGCGCTGGTGCCGGCCACGCTCACGTTGAAGGTGGGCGACGCGGTGCGCGCCGCGGTCACCGAGGCCGGCTACCCCGAGCCGGAGGTGAGCCGGGTGTACGCGGCAGCCGGAGCGGGATAGTCTCAGATTCCGTAGTCGGGCAGGTCGAAATCGTCACGCACCGTGCCGGCGAACAGCTGTGTCAGCATCCGCAGGTTCATTGCCCGGAGCGCGAGGTTGCGAAACCACAGGCCGAAACGCGTTCGGGTGGCGAAGAATCCGAGCAGTTGTTGCGCGTTGGACTGTTTGGCCTCGATCAACGGGCGCAGTCGTGCTTCGTAGGCATCGAATGCGCGCAGGTGATCGCCACGAGCCCGGTGCAACTCTCCGGCGAGCGCATAGGCCTCGGTGATCGCCAGGCCGGTGCCCTCACCGCCGAGCAGCGAGATGCACCCGGCGGCGTCGCCGATCAACAGCACTCGGCCCCGCGACCAACGGGTCATCCGAACCTGACTGACCACGTCGAAGTACAGGTCTCCCGGGTCGCCGGCATCGAGGGCGGCCAACAGTTGGCGGCACTCCCAGCCGGCATCGGCGAACCGGTTGTGCACCTGGACCTTCGGATCGGAAACGTCAGGTGAGGCGTCGCGGAACACGAACAAGGCCAGGGTGCGGTCGTCGCGCAGCGCCACACGGGACACCTGCCGGTCGGGGACTGCGTATGTCAGGTAGGTCAGTTCGTCCCGGGGCCGGTAGCCCTCGACGACGGCCGCGGCCACCTTGCAGCCGAGGTAGTGCTCGAATTCCGCGTCCGGGCCGAACACCAACCGGCGTACGTTGGAGTGCAGCCCGTCGGCGCCGATCACCAGGTCGAACTCGCGCGGCCCGGCATGGCCGAAGCTCAGGCGGACGCCGTCGTCGTCCTGGTCGATGGCGGTGATGCTGTCGCCGTAGATCATCTCGACGTGCTCGGCAATGGTTGCGTGAATGGTGTCGGCCAGGTCGCCGCGCGGCAGGCTGGTGAAGTCGTCGCCGAGTAAGTCCCGAAAGACGTTGGCGTCCAACGTGGCGAGGGTGTGGCCGTCGGCGCCGACCGTTCGGACGGAGTCGATCTGGTAGCCCTTGTCCAGGATCTGGGCCTCCAGGCCCATGCGCTGGGCGACGGTGTAACCGACGCCCCAGAAGTCGATCATGTAGCCGCCGGAGCGGAAGGCCGGCGCGTGCTCGATCACGGTCGGAGTATGGCCGGTGCGGTGCAGCCAATACGCGAGTGCCGTCCCGGCTACTCCCGCACCGCTGATCGCAATCCGCATCGGCTCAAATCATTTCGTTCTCTGTCAGCCATCGCATCACCGGCCAGCCGACGAACACCGGCAGCCAACAGGTCAGCACCCGGTAGAGCAGCACCGACGGGACCGCCAGCGCGGCGGGCACACCGAACGCGGCCAGCCCACCGATCAGGGCGGCCTCCACGGCTCCCACCCCGCCGGGCGTCGGCGCCGCGGAGGCCAGCGTGCCGCCCACCATCGTCACGACCGTGACGGTGACGAAGGAGGTGTTGCCGCCGAAGGCCTCCACGCTGGCCCACAGTGCCAGCGCCGCGCCCAACGTGGTGCCTGCCGCACCCAGCACGATCAACGCCAGCCGCTTGGGTTCGCGGGCCAGCTCCACCAGGTCGCCGGTGACTTCCTTGAGGCGTGGCCGCAGCGCTGTGGTCAACCATCGGCGCAGGTTCGGCACCAGCAGCACAATGCCGGCCAAGCCGAGCGCCACACCGGCGATCAGGTACAGCATGGTGGCACCGGGTACGAAGTGGGACAGGTCCGTCGAGGCGCCCGCAGCGGTGGTGAAGACAACCAGCAGAATCACGTGCACGATCACCTGCACCGACTGCTGGAGTGCGACGGCGGCGGTCGCGCGCAGGGTGCTCAGGCCGCCCTTTTGCAGGAACCGGGTGCTCAGCGCCAACCCGCCGACCCCGGCCGGGGTGGTGGTGGCCGCAAAGGTGTTGGCCACCTGCATGATCGCCAGATTGCGAAAGCTGACCAGGCCGTTGGCGCAGGCCCACAGTGCGCCCGCGGCGCCGACATAGGTCAGCGACGAGACGATCAGCCCGACCAGCGCCCACCACCAGTTCGCTTGGCGCAGTTGGGAGAAGAAGGTGGGCACCTGGCTGATGAAGGGATAGGCCACGTAGACCAGGGCGCCAAGCAGGATCAACTGAATCAGCTGGCTGCGGGTGAACCGGGTGATGGTCTTGGTCTGGATCTGATCGGTACCGGTCTGACGTTTGACCTCCTCGCGGGCGGCGGCGATCACCGTGCCGACGTCGGGGACGGCATTGCGAAGGCGTGCGGGCACCGCGGATTTGGTGAGGCGTCGTGACGCGGCCAACACTGCGGTCCGGCCGAAGTACTCGATCGCGGTCTCCACCGCCGCGGCCGCGTCGTACAGCGATGACGTCGTCACCAGCAACTGGGCGATATCGGATTGCAGCTGGGTGTCGGTGGCGCCGTACTCGGCATTGCCGAAGCCGCCGAACAGTACCTGGCCGCCGTCGACGGTCATCTCCTTGGCGCGCAGGTCGCCGTGCGAGATCTGCTGATCGTGCAGGTGCCGCAAGGACTCCCAGGGCTTGGCCACCGGCGTGCTGGCGGTGCAGTCAGCGATCGGGGTGCCCCTGGTGGGGGTGTGGGCGTATAGCGTCCAGCCCCGGTCGAGGGAGGCGACCGCGACGGTGTTGGTGTTGGCGAGCCCGGCATCGGCGATGGAGATCGCCATCAGCGCGCGATGCTCCACGGCGCGGTGTAGCGAGGCATGCAGCGGCGCGGTCTCGGTGGTGCGTAACCGGAATTTGCGCCAGAGCTGTCGCAGCGCGCCGCCGCTGCGCTGGTTGGGGCCGTACAACTCGATGATCACCGGGTGGTCGCCGACGGTCGACAGCACCAGCGGGCCGGGGCCGGCCGGCCGGATGACGGCGAGTTCGGAGACGGTGTGCCGGCGGCGGGCCAGGGTGCGGACGGTGCCCTCCAGCGGCACCTCCAGCGCGGGTGTACCGACGATCAGGATCACCAGGGCCCCGACGAACCAGCCGACGGCCAGCCCGAGCAGCGAGCGCGCCGGGACGATCGCGCTGACCACCAGGTGGATCGGTACGAACGCCAGCAGCAGTGCCCACCACCAGCGTCGCCAGCGGGCGGGCAGCCAGGGCCCGGAGACGGTGAGCATGGCGGCGAGCATGGCGATCCACCGCGGGTCGTCGAGGAACTGCGCCAGCGTGGTGGCCAGCCGATCGGACAGGTCGAAATGCCAGTTCGGCGCGGCCATGCCGGTACTGCGGATCGACAGTGACACCACTGCGAGCAGTCCGGCCACGGCATAGGCTCCGAGCAGCTTCCATTGCTTGGAGACCACCAGTCCGATCAGGATCGCGAACGGCAACGCCAGGATCGCGATGCCATAGGCGAGGTAGACCAGGTTGGCGTGGACGGGGGAGAGCACCCCGACGATCTGGGACACCGACCGCTCGAGTGCCACCCATTCGTAGCGGGTGACCAGCGAGCTGGTGATGACGGTCGCGAGGAAGAGTGCGGCCAGCACCAGACGCAGAATGTCATTGGTGCGTCGGGTCAGCGGCTGCAGCAGGTTGCCGGTGACGGCGACGTCGCGCCCCTCAACTCGCATGATCTCTTTCGGTCCGTCTCATGCCGCATCGCGTGGCGGCTCGCCACAACTTAACCGGTGAGCTGCGGTATCACGCTGGATTGTCGGCGACATGGCGCCGCGTCGGCCCGCGTGAGTCTCATGTGCCACACCCGTCACCATCGAGGATCGGCACCAGGTGTGCCCGGCTTGCAGCGACTAGAGCGGGTAGCTGACCCCGGTCATCTTCTCCGACTCCTCCCACAGCCGGCGCCACAGTCGCTGATCCTGGGACAGCTTGTTCGACGGGCACGGCCCCATCGGGCCGCGGGACTGGTTCAGCTTGGTGGGACCCCAGTAGATGTCCGGGTCGGCGTCGGGAACGGTCGCGGCGAACAGGGTCGACTCGGCGCCCCGCTCCGGCGGCTGGCCGACCAGCGGCAGGCCGTACTTGGCGATCAACCCGACGATGGTCTTGTCGTTGTCGAACAGGTCGGTGGTCGACACCCCGGGGTGCACGCCGTAGGAGCGCACCGGCGAGCCGGCCGCAACCAGGCGCCGCTGCAGCTCGCGGGCGAACATCAGGTTGGCCAGCTTGGACTGGGCGTAGGCGAGGTTGCGCTGGTAGGGGCGGTGCTCATAGTTGAGGTCGTCGACCCAGAACTTGGGGGTCTGCTTGTGCGCGATGCTCGACACCGTCACCACCCGGTCACTGATCCGGTCCAACAGCAGGCCGGTCAGCGCGAAGTGTCCCAAATGGTTGACGCCGAACTGCGTTTCGAAGCCGTCCACGGTGCGCCGCATCGGGATGTTCATGATTCCGGCGTTGTTGACCAGCACGTCGAAGCCGCCCTGCTGCGCGGCGAAGTCGCGCACCGAGGCCAGGCTGCCCAGGTCCAGCGCCGCCACCGTGACGTCACCGTCGATGCCGTCGGCGATCTCCTGGGCTTTGGCGGTGTTGCGACACGCCATCACCACGCTGGCGCCCTTGGCGGCCAGGGTGCGGGTGACGACCTCACCCAGGCCGCCGTTGGCGCCGGTCACCACGAAAGTGCGGCCGGACTGATCGGGGGTGTCCGCGATTCTGAAAGACATGCTGGTCACGGTACCTGCCGCTGGACTAGGCGGTGCCCGCACCGTCTTCGGCGACCAACACCGCGCCGCGGTGGGTGATCACGTGGCGTTGCCCGGCCCCGGCGGTCTCCAAGTAGTCGGCACGCAAGGTGACCCGAATACCGCCAGGAATACGCGGAATCACCAGCTGCACCGACCGGCCGGGCGCCTCATGCAGCACCGCCACCGGGGGAAGGCGCAGCACCCGGTGCAGGTCGCGGTCGGTGTGGCCGTCGAGGATGCCGGCGGCACGAACGCTGCCGTGGATCACCCATTCCAGGTTGGCGTCCAGAGCCCGAGTCCGTTCCATCGACAGCGGGGAAGCCGGCGGGATAAGAAGGCTGATCAGGGGTATCGGGTGCCGGTGAGCGAATGCCACGTCGCGCGCGGCCCAGCCCCTGGCGTCGCGCAGTGAACGTAGTGCACCCCGTTCAATCAGCGCCGCAACGACTTTCGTCGGTGCGCCGTGACGGGCTGCCTGGTGCAGCGGAGAAACCCAGTCGGTGCTGCCGGGCCGCCACTGGTTGGCGCTGAGCGCCGGGTCGGCATCAAGCAGATCGAACAACGCCGGCCAGTCGCCGGCCTCGGCCGCGTCTGCCATTTTGTGCCCGGCTGTGACGGTCTCCTCCGACATCAGTGAAGGTTCCAGCACACCGGGCCAAGCTATAGGGGGTTCGTCCATGCCCGGAACCGTAGCGCGGGGGTCTGACAGCTGCCCTCGGGCGAGGTTGGGCGACAAAGGTTGTCGGTGCCTGCCGATAGATTCCTCACACGAGAAACACCGAGCGGGAGGCAACAATGTCGGACTCTGCAGACAGACCGTCGGTCGTCACGCGCGTGCTGCTGCTCGGTGACCGTGAGACTGTCGATCACCGCGCCGATCTGGCTACCGATGCCGCCCGGCAGCACTGCGTGGTTATCGATGCGTTCGGCTTCGAGGAGGGGGCGGCCGGTGGTACCGACGACTTGACCGAGGTCGACGCGGTGGTCGCCGCGCTGGGCCGCGCGATCGGCGGCCGGATGGATGTCTGGGTGCCGTTTCCCGGCCCGGATTTCATCCGCGAGCAGCACCTGCGGCGGATCAGCCTGGTACTGCAACGGCATGGGTTGAACCTGCGGCTGACCCGGGAACTGTTCGAGGCGCCTACCGAGGGTGGGATGAACGAGATCGATTTCGCGCTGCGCCGGGAGGTCCGGGCCGTCGACGACCTCGATCAGGCGGCGCTGGCTGCCGAGGGTGCCGAGAGTCTGAGCCGGGAGATCGAGCTGGCGCTCAGAGCGGCCCGCGGTCCCCAGACGGTGCGGCGCATCCCGTCCGGCGCCAACAGGGCGGGCCGGCACCCGGGGCCCCCGGTCCTGCCCTCGCCCTCGGTGCCGTGGCCGGAACGCAAGGAGCACCTGGAGCGCTACGTGCGCTGGCTGGTCGACGGATGCGGTGTCACCCAGGCGGCCACGGCGCGGGTGCTCAACTCGGCCGGGCAGCGCACGCCGACTGGCCGGCCCTGGAAGCCTGGCACGGTGTCAAAGCTGCTCAACGGCAAGTACGACGGCCCGCGGCGTCCCGGTGACTTCAGGCCCGATGCGGTAGCTGGGTGACGACAACGGGCGGGATGACGGCCAGGGGATGGTGGCCATTGCGACGATGAAACCGCTTGGGCCGCAGTGCTTCGACAGTCGGGTAGCTCATATGGTGTCCACCAGCGACAAAAAAATCAGTGCCCATGGCAACCCGCCGGCCGCCAGGGCCAGACCGGACCCGCCCACGGCCAGCCCCAGGCCGCGCCGGCGCGGTGACTCTGAACGCAAGATTATTGCGGCGATCAGCAGCGACGCGGCGGTTGTGATGGCGACCGTGGCGGCAAGCATGATGCGATAGCCGGCATGGCTGTCTATCGGCAAGTGGCCCAGTAGCCATCCGACGCCGAACGCCCCTGCAAACACGATCTGGACGACGATCGGCGCTGATCGAGTGGCCGTTCGCCAGACCTCGTTGTCCTGAACGAGAATTCGTGCCCTCAGTCGATTGAGCATGGCCGAGTCCTCTCAGTGCAGATGCTGCAGTAGCTGGTAGATCACGGTGGCGGGGATGACGGTGGCGGCGATGGTCAGGGGAGTTGCGAGGTATCCGATGAGGATCCCGCGCCCGACCTGGCTCGCGGTGTCGGGCAGTTCCCGCATGAATAGTCCGGTCGGTACCACCACTACCGTTGCGAGCACAAAGAAGAAGATGCTGGCGAACCAGAAGGGCAGCCAAGCCCACGTCGCGGTCTCGACGATCGCGATGGTCGCCAGCGTGGCGAGGAAGCCGCGGGGTCCGTAGCGGGCTGTTGGGTTGGTGGTGGCCATGACGGCTCCTTCGACGGCGCTTAGCTGATTGGTCTCGACGAGACGGATGGCGGCGCATAGACCGGCCCGAAATCACGAGCCGCCGCGTCGTCGAACGCGGCGAACCGAGAACTGCCGACACCGACCTCGTGGTGGATCGGCAGATTGGTGACCGGGCCCAGCCAGGTATTACCCGAGTGCGCCGGATCGATCAACACCGTGTGGGTACTGCCATTCGGCAGATCCTGGTAGACCTCCAGCGACGGATAATTGGTACGGGTCCCGTCGATGTAGACGCCGTCGTGTCCCGGGGTGAACACCAGATCGCCGTTGACGCTGAGCCGATTGTCACGCAGTGGTCCTTGCGCGTCCGTCGTGAAGCCGGGCACCAGCGGGTTCCCCGCGTCGTACTTGATGCGCACCGATCCATCCGGGGCTTGCCAGATGCTGCCCTGGGGCACACCGACTGCCACTTTGCCAGGGCCGCCGCTGCCGTTGAGTTCAACCGAGGGGTTCTGTCGCATCACCACGATGCCGTTCTCGTAGTCGATGTAGGTGGTGACCTTGGTGTCCTCGGGATCAAAGCGCGCATCGGGTCCACGATTGTTGCCGAAGTCGCGAGAAAAGAAGCCGCTCTTGACATCGCGCTGCGGGATCCACTGCGACGCGCGCACCACGCCCTGTCCGGGCACCGGATCTATCCGGGCCACCCGGATCTCGGATTGCACCCCCTGGAATTTCGGGTCGTACGTCTCCGGATCCAGGGCGGCCGCAGTCGCCCAGTCCGAGGTCGATATCGGGTCGCGGCCGAAGGACTCCCGGAAGGCATCGATCTGATTGAGCCGGCGCTCATCGGCGGTTGCCGGCGACCGTTTGTGTGTCACGTAGTCGACGGTTTGGACGCCGCGCCTGCGAGGGTCCTCGGCCACGTAACCGCCGCCCAGCGAGTGCACTGCCTGCGCACGGGCGTGGCTGTCCACGACGGTGTCGGCGATCACCTGATGAATGTCGCGGGTCTTGGCGGTCAGGAACCGCTGGAACTGCCGGGCTCCCGCGGGTGTGTTCAACGCCGACGCGCGATTGTGGGCTAACGCCTCGCGGATCTCGGCCTCGATGCCGTCGAGTCGTGTGCGACCCCGCAGGGCCACCTGCGTGGCACCGCGCACCGTCGCCAGGAAAGCCCGGTCGGCCTGGGTGGATCTCTGCAGTCGCCGCGCCAGGACATCCTCGCGTGCTCGCGCGGCATCGGCGTGGGCGCCGAGTTCCTCGGGCATACCCGCGACGCTAGTTCAGCGACGGCGATTCCGGTATTCACCCGAGGCCGCGTCTTGAGCGTCAGTCCTTGAAGTACACCAGCTGATGCGTGCTGGCCAGCAGCCGGCCCGCCCGCGACCACAGGTGCGCGCTTTGATCGAAGTAGCCGCGTGAAAATCGATTGGCGTGCGCGCTGGCCAGCAGGAAATCGCTTCCGAGCGAATCAATTTCGCCCTGGTCGGCGTGAAAATAGGTGGTCAGCGAGATGGTGCCGGCCGGCAGGAACCGGCCGCTGCGCAAGAACACCCGAGGGAAGAACACGTCCGACAGGCACGCCAACGCCGCGAAGTCCAGCGGCCGGTCCTCGGCGTCGCGCACCCACAATGTGGTGGTCGACGATGCGCTGGGCGCTACGGCCCTGAGTGGCACCGGGCCGTCGGTGAAGCGCATGTCGTAGCGCTTGGCCCAGACGATGGCATCGACGAACCGGCCGGGGGCGACGTCCTCGGGAGCGGGCGTGCTCGGCGGGTGGCTTTCGTCGTCGGCCCAGGTGTCGCGATGCAGGCCGAACAGCGCGGTCGCGGTGGTTCTGACCTCGTCGCCCTGGCGCAGCTCGAGCACCCAATGCTGGTTACTACGGTTGGTCCGGGCGGCGCGCACGCAGATGTCGAACTCGCCGTCGGCGATCGGCGCGGCGAAGTTGACGGACAGCGCCAGCGGATCGCCGATGCGCTCGGGGTGCGATTCGACCGCGCGCAGCAACACCGCCGCGGTGATCCCGCCGAACGGCCCGACCATGTTGGCCCACTCCGGCTGGGTCACACCACGAAAAGTCCCGGCGTCGACGGTCTCGAGCTGCATGGCACGGTCGAAGGGGTGCGAGGAGGCGGTCACGGAGATCCTTCGGGTGGGTGGAACGACATCGGTCACGCTATCGCGGTGACCACCCAGGTGCGGCCCGGGAACTGCACCACACCGTCGACCCGCTGCCGGCGCAGCTCGTCACGCAGCTCCTCGACCACGCCGGCCCAGCCGTCGGCACCCAGCCTGGTCTCTAGTTCGGCACGGGCCTGCCGCCCGGTGCGGTTGGCCAGGATCAACGCCAGCCGTTCTTCGACGCCATCGCTACCGTCGATCCCGAAGTTGCAGACCCCGTCGAACGCTTCCAGCGCGACGTCGGTCCAGCCCGCGTCGGTCAGAACGGCTCGCACCCGCTCGGGATTGCCGAAGGCCAGCGGGCCGGGCGTCGTGGGTTCCAGCGCAGCCGGAGGAGTCTCCAACTTGGCGGCCAGGACGTCGATGCCCGCGGTGAACATCGGATTGTCGCCGTCGCGCCAGCACACGAACGCCAGCCGGGAGCTCGGAGCCGCCGCGCGGCGGATGTTGGTGAATGCGGCCACCGGATCGTCGAAGAACATCACCCCGAACCGGGAGACGACCCGGTCGAACGAGGACCCGTCCGCGGCTGCGCGCAGGTCGATGGTCTGGGCGTCGCCGAGTATCACGGTGGCCGCCGGTACCCGCCGGCGCGCCGCCTGTGCCATCGGCTCGGAGATGTCCACGCCGAACGGAACGGCGCCCAGGGTCGCCGCGCGGTGCAGCAAGGTGCCCGAGCCGCAGCCGATGTCGAGCACCCGCTCACCAGCAGTGATGCCGGCGGCCTGCAGGACCGCGTCGGCGAACGGTGCCAGCACCGCCTCGAAGATCGCTGCGTTGTCCACCCAGTCGATACCCTGGGCCGCCCAGGCCTGCTGCTGTTCCTCGTTCGCCATGCCCTCAGGGTAGGGGCCGAAAGTCGGGGTGGACGCCGCGCGGCCCATGATGTTGGTCTAGGTCAACACCCCGGCGAAGGAATCCCACATGGCCGACGCTCCGCTGCGTGACGATCACCTCGAGCTGCTGCGTCGTCGCGCGCTGACCGAGGACACCGCCCGCCCGCAGGCAGTGCAACGCCGGCACGCCGCCGGGGGCCGTACGGCCCGCGAGAACATCGCCGACCTGGTCGACCCCGGCACCTTCGTGGAGTACGGGCGGTTCGCGATCGCAGCCCAACGCGCTCGCCGTGACATCGACGACCTCATTGCCAACACCCCCGGCGACGGCCTGCTGGGGGGAACGGCCACCATCAACGGCGCACTGTTTGGACCCGAACGCGGCGCCTGCGCCGTGTTGTCCTACGACTACACCGTCTTGGCGGGAACGCAGGGCGCGGTCGGCCACTTCAAGAAGGACCGTCTGTTCGAGCTCATCGAACGGATGCGCCTGCCCACCGTCTTCTTTGCCGAGGGCGGCGGTGGCCGGCCCGGTGACACCGATTATCCGACGGTGTCGTCACTCGACGTTCCGGCTTTCGCTTTGTGGGCCAAGCTGTCCGGTCTGGTGCCGCGTATCGCGGTGGTCAAAGGCCGCTGCTTCGCCGGCAACGCGGTGATCGCCGGCGTCTCGGATCTGATCATCGCGACCGCGGACACCTCGATCGGCATGGCGGGCCCGGCGATGATCGCCGGCGGCGGACTGGGCCACGTCGCACCCGATGACGTGGGCCCGTTGTCGGTGCAGGCACCCAACGGCGTCGTCGACGTGGTGGTGGCCGATGAAGCCGAGGCCGTCGCGGTGACCAAGCAAGTCCTCGGCTACTTCCAAGGCGCTACCGCCCCCGGCGTGGTGGCAGACCAGAACGCCTTGCGCAGCATGATCCCCGAGCGGGCACGGCGCGCCTACCCGCTCAAGCCGATCATCGAGACCATCGCCGACGTTGACTCGGTGACGTTCCTGCGGGAGAAGTTCGCGCCCGAGATGGTCACCGCCCTGGCTCGTATCGACGGCCGGCCGCTCGGGATCATCGGCAACAACACCATGGTGATGGCCGGGGCCATCACCGCTGCCGCCTCCGACAAGGCCGCACGTTTCCTGCAGTTATGCGACGCCTTCGGGCTGCCCATCGTGTCGCTGGTCGACTGCCCCGGCTATATGGTCGGTCCTGCCGCTGAAGCAGAAGCGCTGGTGCGAAGGGCTTCTCGGCTGTTGGTGGCCGGCGCGGCGCTGCGCGTGCCGCTGATCGCGGTCATCCTGCGGCGCGGCTACGGCTTGGGCGCCCAGGCCATGATGGGCGGCAGTCTCCACGAACCGCTGCTGACCGTCGCCTGGCCGGGCGCGCATCTGGGGCCGATGGGACTCGAAGGTGCGGTCCGGCTGGGGCTGCGTAAGGAACTCGACGCCATCGCCGATCCCGATGAGCGCGAGGAACGCGTCCGCCACGCCACCGCCATCGCACAGGAGAATGCCAAAGCGCTCAACGCCGCAACTCTTTTCGAGATCGATGATGTCATCGACCCCGCGGAGACGCGCGGCTTGATCATCGCCACCCTGGCGGCGTCCGCCGGGTTCGGCCGCGACCTGCCACCGCGGAGGTTCGTCGACACGTTCTAAAGAGCCGCGCCGTTGTGTGGCATCCGACGCATTTCGGCACACCCCGAACCAGACAAGGTGATTCGCATGACCATCGACCTGCCCTACATCGATGAGCACACGCTGCGGATAGACGCGCCGCGCACCGTGGTGTGGAGCGCCCTGCGGCGCTATGTCGAGGCCATGTTGGCCGCCAACGAACGCAATCCACTGCTCGCGCCGCTCGGGTTGCATCCCCGCGCCGGCTTCGAAGTGGCCGAAAGTGTTGAGCTGCAACGTCTTGAACTTGCCGGGCAGCATCGCTTCTCGCGCTACCGGCTGGTGTTCGAACTCACCGACGACCAGGCGGACGCAACGCGCATCCACGCCCACAGCTACGGAACCTTCCCCGGACTTCACGGCGGCATCTATCGCGCCCTGGTCATCGGGACGCGGCTGCACGTCGTCGCGACGAACCATTTGTTGCGGGAAATTCGCGCGGTGGCAACCCGCTAGCGGTGGCGTGTCACGCAGCCGAGCGCAGATCCCGATCACCGCTGGCCGGCAGCGGCGCCGGCCGGTTCCGCTCTGGCGCCCACCCGACATAGGTCAGATACAGCCCGATCAGTGCGAACAGCACGTAGGCGGCGCGCGCCCAGCCCTCGGCGCGCATCGCAATGTTTGCCGTCGACATCCCGGCGTCGGGAAACACGCTCAGTGCGAACCCTTTGATCGCGGTGATCCAGCCCGTCACCGACACGAAGATCGCCGCCGCGCCGCGCCAATATGGGTGAAATGCCACCACGACCAGGCCGACCAATAGCGTGAACGCCCCGGCCACCCACAACAACAACGGGTCGGTCCCGTAGTCCGAGACTCGTTCCCACACCTGCGGCGCGCGAAATATCGCGGTCGAAGTGAGGATTAGCAGGAACGGACCGATCACCCGGGCGAACATCCGCGTGCGGGCCGAAGATTGTTCTGACACACTCATCGCGCTGCCCTCCTGGACCTGGTTTCACCAGGTTACGAGCATTGGGTGGCCGCCGCCAGCACCGCTGCGGCCGTGTCAGCTGCCGGTGGAGGTGTCCAAAGTCAGCTCCCAGGCCGACAGCCACGGAGCGATGGTCTGGGCGATCGAGAAGGGGTGCGGGTCTTCGCACTTGGGCTCGGAGTAGGTGCCGTCGGACACCGCGATATAGATGCCGACCGCCTCGGCGGAGCCGTCTTCGCGCAGTCGGTAGACGGGCCCGCCGGAGTCTCCGCAGGTGCCGCCGGCTTCAAACCGGACCTTGTTGGCCTCGCTGGCCACTACCGGCCCGCACAGTGACCCGCCGCTGCGTATTCCGTAGTGACACAGCACATCACCGACCGACACATATTCGGCTAGCCCGACCACCGGATGCCCATCGATGACCGACGTCAAGGGAATCTTGCCCGGATCTTCCAGGGTGATCAGTCCGATGTCGTAGTCATCCCAGTTGCTGCCATCGTTGACGGTCTCGGTGAAGGTGCCGATGGTGCGATAGGCGAACGCGCCACCGTGACGGATCACCACCTGCCCCGGGCCGCCGCCCGGGTTGCAGTGCCCGGCCACCAGGAGCCCGGGCCGGCCGTCGCGGGTCTGCACCAGGAATCCGGTGGTGCAGCTGATAGCGGCTTGGTCGTCGGCGGGGGAGACGTTGATGCCGATACCGGGCCCGATCGCGTGCGCCATCGGGACCGGCACCACGGGGCGCGCCGGATGGGTGCGATTCACGTGGTACAGGCCGATGAAGATCGCGGCGACGACGACAACGGTCCCGATCCGCCAGGCCGCCGTCGTCAGCATCTCCCAGCGGCGCCGTCCCGTCACCGTGGCAACGGTAGCGGTCGCCGCCCAGGTGCGGATACGGCGGCTGCGACCGGGAACCCGCGAAAGCCCCCGTTGCGTAGGCTGGCCAGATGGCGTCTCCGATACTGACCGCCGACTTTGCCCGCGAGTTGCCCGAACTGGCGCAGCCCTGGCAGGCCGCCACTCCACCGGAGCCGAAGCTGCTGGTGCTCAACGAGAACCTGGCCGCCGAACTGGGCTTGGATCCGGCCTGGCTGAAAAGCTCTGACGGTCTAAACCTGTTGACCGGTACCGACGTTCCTGACGGCGCCACCCCGGTAGCCCAGGCCTATGCCGGACACCAATTCGGCAACTACGTGCCCCTGCTCGGCGACGGCCGCGCCCTGCTGCTCGGCGAACTCAACGGCGAGCACCGGCGCGACATCCACCTCAAAGGTTCCGGGCCGACTCCGTTCGCCCGCGGCGGCGACGGTTTGGCCGTGGTCGGGCCGATGCTGCGCGAATACGTCATCAGTGAAGCCATGCACGCGCTGGGGATTCCCACCACCCGGTCTTTGGCCGTGGTCGCCACCGGAGCCCAGGTGCAACGCGAGGCCCCGGTGCCCGGGGCGGTACTGACCCGGGTGGCCGCCAGCCACCTGCGGGTCGGCAGCTTCCAGCTGGTCGCCCAGCAGGCTGGCGCCACCGGTGACCTGGGGTTGCTGCGCCGGTTGGCCGACTACGCGATCGCCCGGCATCACCCCGGCGCCGCGCAGGCCGAAAACCCTTACCTCGCACTGTTTCAAGCGGTCGTCGAAGCTCAGGCCTCGCTGATCGCCCGCTGGATGCTGGCCGGATTCGTACACGGAGTGATGAACACCGACAACATGACCATCTCCGGGGAGACCATCGACTACGGGCCGTGCGCCTTCATGGAGGCCTACGACCCGGCGACGGTGTTCAGCTCCATCGACCACGCTGGGCGCTACGCCTACGGCAACCAGCCGTTGGTCGCGCAGTGGAACCTGGCCCGCTTCGCCGAGGCCATCCTGCCGCTGCTGGCCGCCACCGAGGAGCTGGCGCTGTCGGTGGCGGTGGAGACCCTGGAAGGTTTCATGCCGCGCTATCACGGCCTGTGGTCGGCGGGGATGCTGGCGAAATTCGGGTTGTCCGCCAGTGTGGAGGCCGCCGCGCTGATCGACCAGGCGTTGGCGCTCATGACCGACAACCAGGTGGACTACACCTCGTTCTTCCGGCAGCTCGCGGCGGCCGGGCGCGGGGACACCGACGCGCTGCCCGCGGTGTTCGGCGACTGGCTGGTCCGCTGGCGGGCCCTGCAGCCTGATGTCGACGCGATGGACCAGGTCAATCCGGTCTACATCGCGCGCAATCACCTGGTGGAACACGCGTTGACGGCGGCGATGCGCGGCGATCTCTCGCCGGTGGAAAAGCTGTTGGACGTGATCGCCGAGCCCTACCGGCAGCGCGATGGCTTGGCGGCATACGCCGCTCCGGCACCGCCGGAGTTCGGGGCCTACCGCACCTTCTGCGGGACCTGACGGCTCCGGTCAGCCGCCCGATGCGCGCCATGATGCGACGCCACGTGCGGGGTCCGCAGTCCCGGCGGCGCGGCATGGCGGCCCCTTGATCCGCCGTTCTCACTGATCTCGAAACGCCGCGCCAGCCGTGCCAGCGGACGAGGTGCCCACCAGTTCCACCTGCCCATCAGGTGCATGAACGCCGGCACCAACACCATCCGGATCAGCGTGGCATCGGCCAGCACCGCCAAGGTCAGACCGAGGCCGAGCATGCGCATGAACGACACCTGGGCGGCGATCAGCGCCGCGAACGAGATCGACATGATCAGTGCCGCTGCGGTGATCACCCGGGCGGTATGCGCCAAGCCCTGCGACACACTCTCGTCGTTGTCGGCGCGGGTGCGCCCCGAAGCCAGCCAGTACTCCCGGATCCGCGACACCAAAAACACCTCGTAGTCCATCGACAGCCCGAACGAGATGCAGAACAGCAACACCGGCACGTTGGCGACCAACATTCCGGTGGGAGTCGTGCCCAGCGCTCCCAGATTCCCGTCCTGGAATATCCAGACCAGCGCCCCGAACGCGGCGGCCAGCGACAACACATTGAGGATCAGCGCCTTGATCGGCAACACCAGACTTCCGGTCAGCAGGAACAGCAGCCCGAAGGTGATGACGGCGATCAGCCCCAGCACCTGTGGCAGCCGGTCGGTGATCGCGGTGACGCTGTCGCGGTTGATCTGTGCCAGCCCGCCCATCTGCACCGTCCGCTGACCGGGTGGCGGCACCTGATGCAGCCGATCGAGCTGGGTTTCGGAACGCTGCGAAAACAGCGGGGCGGTGCTGGCCACGGTCAGCAGCACGGTGTCGTCCTTGATTCCGGTGGCCGCCGAGGGATCGCCCACCCGGTCGCCGCCGACCTGTCTCTTATACACA
>NZ_JRMM01000015.1:0-48807 GCF_000972905.1 Mycobacterium sp. UM_Kg27 | reverse complement strand
CAGATGTGTATAAGAGACAGGGAGCCGGATCTCAGGTCGACGACCAGCTCGGCTGCGGCGATCTCGGCCAGCACCGGTTCCAGCACCGGCCGCCAGCGTTTTGCCAATCCCGGTTGTCCCGGCAGCTTGGAGGAGGCCGAGAGGCGGTATGCCGGCACCGGATCCGTTGCCCGCAGCAGCCCGAACAAGGCGGAGCCGACGGCGAGGCGGGCGCCGGCCCGGGCGGCCGCGGCACCGCGCAGCGAGTCGACGTCCAGCGCCTCGTACAACACACCGGTGTAGCGGTTGATCGCCGGCGCGGTGGGAGCGGTACGCAGTGCGGCGTTGCGCTCGATCTCAGCATCCTGCGACGCCGACAGCCCCAGTGCGCCGCGGCTGGCCTCCCGATCAGCCGCCAAAGCCACCAGATCGTCGACCAGCTCCGTCCTCAGACCGGTCAGTTGTGGGCACGACAATGCATCCAGGCGCAGTGGTGGTCCGTCGCCGCCGGCGCGTTTGGTCTCCGACGGGGGCAGCAGCACGATCACAGCGCAGACGTTAACCGAGCCGTTCCACACACCAGCGCGGTGGCGAGCATCGCCGCACCGACGGTGTCGGTGGCGTAGTGGTAGCCGCAGGCCACCAACCCGAGCATGCCCAGCAGGCTTACCAGCGTGGCTGTGGTCAGGGCCCAGCCCCGAGCCAGTTTCGAACCGGCTACCACGACCATCATTCCCAGCACCGCGACCAGCAGCGCGGTATGGCCGCTGGGGTACTCCAGGTAGGGCCCGTTACGCCGGTCGAAGAGGTGCTTGAGCGCCATGGTGATGGCGGTGACGGCGAACGGGCAGGCCAGCACCGCGGCTGCCAGCGCCCACTGCCTGCGAGATACGGCCACCAGCAGGCAGGCCACGGTGACCGCCAGCACCAGCCAGCCGCTGGTGAAGATCAACAGCCACCGGGGTTGCGCGCCGATCAGGGTGCGGGCGGCGTCACCGAACCAGTTGTCGATCGGTGTCGAGCCGCGGCCCACCGCCCAACCAAGAACCAATGTCGCCAGCACACCGACCAGCGGCCACCAGCGCAGGAAGGTGGCGAGGCCTCGACCTATCTCAGGCCGACTTCTTGAACAACGGCAGCAGCATCTGGCGGCGCTGGTCGTTGCCGTCGGCGAGAGCGTGCAGGGCCTGGTCCACCGAGCGCGACGTGGGGAACATAGCGTCCTCGTCGAAGTCGCCGAGAAGTTCGTGCACCGACGAGCTCTCGATAAGGGTCCACTCCACGCCTGCGGCACGGCAGTCACCGTCGAGGACGCACAGCAACCAGATTCCGGCGGCGGCGAACGACGTGACCCCGCTCAGGTCGAGCAGCAGCGGTTCCTTGGCAAGGACGAAGCGCCGGGCATGTTCGCTGAGCTGGTCCACGTTGGTGGCATCGATCCGGCCCCGGATGGCGACCACCGTCGCGAGGTGACGGTAGTGCGCCCGAATCTGCGCCCCGCCGCACTCGATGACCGGGTTGATCCGAGCAGTGCCTCGTGTGGTGATCTCGATTGCCATGCCAGCCCCCGCCTTCCATGTCGATCGCTGTCGGCAGCTGTGCCAACCTCGATGTTTCCCGACGTTATGCGGCGAAGTTAAGGCCTCTTGGGCGTCCGATTAACGCTTTGGTGAGATATCGAACGGCTCGGTCGCTCCGGTGAACGCGCTGATCCGGCCGTCGCGGTCGCGGGCATCGCCGTCATAGCGAAGCCGGTATCGCCCGGCAGCGGTGTTTTCCGGAATCGCCCAGGTCACGGTGATGGTCGATCCGCGCCGGCCGGCGCGTCGCCAGCGGAACATCGTCGACCAGTCGCTGTCGTCGGCCACGGTGCGCCACTGGCCACCGGTTTGGTGCTCCACCCGCACATAGGTGCCGCCGCGGTGCAGGTCATTGTTCGGGTACGCGCCGGCGAACACCGCCGACACCGTGGCGCCCGGCTGGTACGCCGGCAGGGGGGCTTGTAAGACATCGCCGAACTGCTGGCCGCCGACCGGCGCATCCGGCTTCGCCCGGCGCCGCGAGCGTCGCCGACGGGACGGCTCAGCGGGACGCGTGCCCGGGGGCGCCGGCCGTCGATCGCGCATCGCGGAGGCCAGCTCAGCCACCACCTGCTGCAGTGCCGGCAGCTCCCAGCGGCCGAACAGGGTGCTGCCACCCTCGTAGCGCTGTTCGTCGTATTCCTCCGGCGTCGTCACGTAGTGCAGGTAGCCGTTGCTGTAGCCGGCCACCAGCACATCGCGCAGTTCGGCCCCGACGATCTGCGCCACCGTGCGGCGCAACCGCAGGCCCGCCACGATGGTCACTTCGGCCGGAATGCCGATCAGGTACAGCTGCCCGATGCGCAGCAGCTGCACCGGGCCGCCCTCGGGCATCAGCATCGACAGCGCCTTGTTCAGCCGGATGCCGGGACCCACCGCTCCCTTGGGCGCCTGCGCGTCACGCAGGCGCGGGGAGAGCCGGTACACCGTATTGGCGATCAAACTGTCGAATAACCGGTTGCGGCCCTGCTTGAACACCGGGTATGCCGGACCGAAACCTTCGTCGGTGCCGGCCAGGCAGGAGGCACCCGCGATTGCGGGGCCGGTGCGATGGGCCCGGCCGTCGCCGGTGAACTCGGGCCGCACCTCGAAATCGGTCAGGTCGACGTAGGTGGCGCGGGCGTCGAGACCCCCGGTGACCTCGGTGCCGTGTCCCAGGGTCAGTTCGGTGGCCGCAACGGCTTGGCGGGATCCGATGATCCGGGTGTTCTCGAATTCGTCGTCGGTGGGTCCGCTGCCGGGCCGCTGCCCGATATTGGGTGACATGTCCCCGGAGTTGGTCTGGGCGAAGGCCGCGATGAAGTCCGGTGGCGTGGCGGCCAGGTAGTCGACACCGTGGTCCAGGCGCTCGCACTGATAGGCGGCGTAACCCTTGTTATCCCCGCTGATCAACGTGTTGCGGTTGGTCATGGACGTGCCGTGGGTGGCGAACCAGTTCACCGCGCCGACCAGCCGGCCGTCGCGTTCGATGCGCAGCAAGGTGGTCTGCGGGTCGATCTTGTCGGGGAAGTGGGCGCGCTCGGCTTCGGGGTTGCGGGCGAACGACGACGGGGAACGGTTGCTGCTGGCGTCGTGCAACCGGCCCACGGCAAGGCTCAGGCTGGCGGGAGCCAGGTCGGCATGCGCTCTATCGACGGCTTCGCAGATCCCGTCGACGATCGCGTTGAACGTCTGGTGCCGGAACCCGTTGGTGTTGGAGTTGTAGAGCCGGTGGTCGGAGTAGCCACCGGGGCCGCAATGGGTGTGCGTCGCCGTCAACATCACGTTGTGGAACGTGTACAGCTCGCCATAGGTGGCGGCCAGGCGTCCGAGCACCTCATGGTGCACGCTTTCCAGCAGCAGCGGTATCTCGCAGACCACCAGCAGCAGCCGGGTTCCGGTGGCCGGATCGGCGATGACGAATGCCCGCGCGCGCAGCCGGTTGTGCAGTCCATCGGTCTGCTGTTTGGCCACGCCGTAGCCGAGCATTCCGCACTCGGCCGGCTCGCCGGTGATGTCGGCGATTCCGCGCCCAACCTGATAGTCGTCTGGCATCGCTACAGTATTCACAACGGCCCCGTCGGTATCGCCGCCGACGTGCCCGGCTGGTTACTTCACCGGGGACAGGCCCGCTGCTAGTCTTCGATGGCTGCCGGCAACCGGGTTGCGGCTGTCGATCGCCGTGGCGTCGCGGCGGGCCCGCACCCGAGGCAGCCGTGACATGCGATGCCCACCGGCGAAAGAGTGTTGTGCGCAGCGGAGAGATCAAGGCCCTGACCGGGCTTCGCATCATCGCCGCAGTATGGGTGGTGCTGTTTCATTTCCGGCCCCTGTTGCGACTGGCGTCCCCGGAGCTCAGCGATGCGCTCGCCCCGGTGCTCGACCGAGGCGCCCAGGGTGTCGATCTGTTCTTCATCCTCAGCGGTTTTGTGCTGACCTGGAACTACCTGGAGCGCATGGGGGAGACGTTCTCCCTGCGTGCCACGGTGCACTTTCTGTGGTTGCGTCTGGCCCGGGTCTGGCCGATCTACCTGGTCACCATGCACCTGGCGCTGCTGTGGGTGATCTTCACGTTGCATGTCGGGCACGTCCCGACCGAGGACCTGAGCCGGATCACCGCGATCAGCTATGTGCGGCAGGTCCTGCTGGTGCAGTTGTGGTTCGAGCCGTTCTTCGACGGGTCGAGTTGGGACGGGCCGGCCTGGTCGATCAGTGCCGAGTGGCTGGCCTACCTGTTGTTCGGGGTGCTGGTGCTGGCGGTCTATCGGATCATGCGGGTGACCTCGGCGCGCGGGCTGGCGGTGCTGGCGATCATCGCCTCACTCCCGCCGCTGCTGCTGTTGCTGGCGACCGGTCAGTTCTACAGCCCATGGAGCTGGCTGCCGCGCATCGTCATGCAGTTCACCGCGGGCGCACTGGCCTGCGCCGCGGTCCGCAAGATCAGTCCCGCCGACTCGGCCCGTCGCGCCGCAGGGTATTGCGCCGCGCTGCTCATCGCCGCGATGATCGGTGTCCTCTACTACTTCGACAGCCATCCGATCTCGGGGCTCTACGACAGCGGCGGCCTGGTCGATGTGCTGTTCGTGCCGTTGGTGATGGCCCTGGCGATCGGTATCGGCAGCCTTCCCGCGCTGCTGTCCACCCGCGTGATGGTCTATGGCGGGCAGATCTCGTTCTGCCTGTACATGGTCCACGAGCTGGTGCACACGTCCTGGAATTGGGCGGCCAAGCAGTTCGAGATCGTGCTCGAGGAGGGGGCGACCGCGGCCAAGTGGACGGTGTGCGGCCTCGTGGTGGCGGCGACCCTGCTGTCAATGTTGCTGTTCCACGCTGTTGAAGAGCCCGGGCGGCACTGGATGCGCAAGATGATCGGCGCCCGGCCCGACTCGGCCCAGGTGACGCCGACCGAAGATCCTTTGGCGGTCGAACCGGCAGAGCCGGACAACTCGGATCCTGCCAACCATTCGACCGCCTCGGACGACGGTGTCCTCAACGAACCCAAGGTCGCGGTTCCGGCTAGTCTTCGCTGAAGTTGATTGGGGGGAGGTAGCCGTGAGTCGGGTGATGACGTTCGCCGTCGTGATGGTGGCCGGGGTCGTCGCGGTGGTCGCGGGAACCGGTTACTTGGCGCGCGAGCACGAATCGCCGCGCCACTACGAGACGGTGCCGCTGAGTTCCTCGCCTAATCGGATCGCGGTGATCGGTGACTCCTACACCGCCGGCTACGAGGACACCGGCCGCGGCGCGGCGAACTGGACCGAGCGGGCCTGGCAGAACCTGGCCGGACGCGGTGTCTACGTCAGCGCCGACGTGGCGGCCGAGGGCGGTGCGGGTTACGGGGTGCGAGGCAACCGTGGCGGCCTGTTCGGCGACCTGACCCGCCGCGTGGTGCAGCCCGATGACGCCCTGGTGGTGTTCTTCGGTTCGCGCAACGACCAGGACGTCGAGCCGGGCGAACTGGGCCGACTGATCGCCGACACCCTGGGCTTGGCCCGCCGTACCGCGCCGGGGGCGCGGATGCTGGTGGTCGGCCCGCCATGGCCCACCGCCGATGTCCCGGGCAGCGTGTGGCGGATCCGCGATGTCCTCAGCATCCAGGCGCGCGTCGTCGGCGCCGAGTTCGTCGACCCGCTCGCGGAGCGGTGGTTCGTCGGCCTGCCCGACCTCATCGGACCGGACGGGGTACACCCCACCGACGCCGGTCACGCCTACATGGCAGACAAGATCGCACCGCTGATCGCGGGACAGCTTCCCAAACGGACTTAGCGCAAAACCGGACGAAACCGGGCTAGCCTCAGCAGTATTGGCGCATGGACACCATGCGCGTACTGATCACCGGTGGAACCGGATTCGTTGGCGGCTGGACCGCCAAAGCGATCGCCGATGCCGGGCACCGGCCGCGGTTTCTGGTCCGCAACCCGGCGGGCCTGCACAGCAGCGTGGAGCGGCTGGGTGTCGATGTGTCCGACTACGTCGTCGGTGACATCACCGACGCGGAGTCGGTGCGCGAGGCTCTGCGCGGCTGCGACGCGGTTGTGCACGCCGCCGCGGTGGTGGCCACCGATCCACGCCAGACGGAGCAGATGCTGGCCACCAACTCGGCCGGCGCCCATAACGTGCTCGGGACAGCGGTTGAACTGGGCCTGGACCCGATCATTCACGTCTCCAGCTTCACCGCGCTGTTTCATCCGGGCCTGACGACGTTGCGTGCGGACCTGCCGGTGGCCGGCGGCGCCGACGGCTACGGCCGGTCGAAAGCCCGGGAAGATCTCTACGCGCGCGGGCTGCAGGACGCCGGCGCCCCCGTCAACATCACCTATCCGGGCATGGTGCTGGGGCCTCCAGTCGGAGACCGGCTCGGGGAGGCCGGCGAAGGAGTACGGACGGCGCTGCAAATGCATGTCATTCCCGGGCGTGGCAGTGCGTGGCTGGTGATCGACGTTCGCGACCTCGCGGCAATGCACCTGGCGCTGCTGGAGCCGGGCCGTGGCCCACGCCGCTACATGGCCGGTGGTCGGCGGGTACCACCGGGAGAGTTGGCGAGCCTGCTGCAAGAGCTGTCGGGTTCGCCCATGCTCGCGCTGCCGGTACCGGATATCGCCCTGCGGTGGGCGGGCCGCGTCCTGGATCAGGTCGAGCGCGCGCTTCCGATCTCGACTCCGTTCACCGAGGCCGGGATGCAGTACTACACCCAGATGCCCGAATCCGATGACACTCCCGCCGAGCGCGACCTCGGCATCGTGTTCCGGACCCCCCGGGAAACGCTGGCCGACACCATTGCCGGCATCCGCGGCTAGCCGCCCACCCGGCCCGCTCCGGCCAGGAGTTTGTTGAGGATCGGTGCAGCAGTCGCGACATAATGGCAGCGTGACTGACGCCGGCGCCGGGGCACGGTTGGTGGTGATCGTCGTCTTCGACGAGGTGACGATGCTCGATGTCGCAGGGGCAGCCGAAGTATTCGTCGAAGCCACGCGGTTCGGCGCGAACTACGTGGTCAAGATCGCCTCGGTGGACGGCCGTGACGTGACGAGCTCGATCGGTGCACGGCTGGGTGTCACCGACAGCCTTGCCGCCATCGAGTCCGCCGACACCGTCTTGGTCGCCGGCGGCGACTATCTGCCCCGGCAGCCCATCGATCCCGCACTTGTTGAGGCCGTCAGGTCGCTGGCCGGCCGCACACGGCGGCTGGCGTCCATCTGCACCGGGTCGTTCATCCTGGCGCAGGCCGGCATGCTCAGCGGCCGTCGTGCCACCACGCACTGGCACGACGCCCGGTTGCTCGCGCGGGCATTCCCCGACATCTCGGTCGAGCCGGACGCCATCTTCATCCGGGACGGCGACGTCTACACCTCGGCCGGCGTGTCAGCCGGTATCGATCTTGCGCTGGCGCTGGTCGAAATGGATCACGGCAGCAAGCTGGTTCGCGAGGTCGCGCGATGGCTGGTGGTCTATCTGAAACGCGCAGGCGGACAGTCGCAATTCTCGGCGCTGGTCGAGGCCGATCCGCCTCCGGAGTCTGCGCTGCGCAAGGTCACCGATGCGATCGCGGCTGACCCGGCCGCCGACCACAGCGTGACCGCTCTCGCCCGGCGCGCCGCCTTGAGCAGCCGTCAACTGACGAGGCTGTTTCAGGCCGAGCTCGGGACCACCCCGGCACGTTACGTCGAAACGGTACGTATCGATGCCGCCCGTGCCGCGCTCGATGCCGGCCACAGCGTCACCGAGTCCGCGCATCGAGCAGGTTTCGGCAGTCCCGAAACTCTGCGTCGGGTATTCACCGACCACTTAGGTGTGTCGCCGAAGGCCTACCGGGATCGGTTCCGCACGACGGTCCGTTGAGGCCGTTGCCACGGTTCTACACCGCCGGAAACCGCCTGCTCAGCTTCGCCAGGGTCAGCATTTCGCGACCCTTGTCGTCCAGGTAGGGGATACCGATCCCATACTCTGCCCACCGGGCTGCGATTCGGGCCTCCAGTTCGGGAGCAAGCCGGTCGGTCGGCGGGAACCGGCGCCCACCCCACACTTCCCGGGGCTCGATCTCCCAGCTGCGGGTGGCGTCGACGAGCACCCGGGTCCATTCGCCCGCGCCGTACTTGTTGGCGTCGTTGCGTTCCGGTGGAGTCGACGGATCCAAGGAGGACCCGAATCCTGGTCCGAAGAACGCGATATCGCCCAGACCGGCATTGACCCGGTATGACATGGCCCAGTCCAGCGCCACCGGGTCATGCAGATCGATGTCCTCCTCGACGACCACGACGTTCTTGTGGAACCACACCGCACCGCCGGTTCCCCACAACGCGGCGGCGATCTGTTGCGGATGGCCCCGGTAGCGCTTTTGGATCTGCACCAGGGTGTTCTGACCGTTAGTGACCTCTGTCATCCATAGGTCGGTGATGCCGCCGATCCCGATGTCGTCGAGCGCGTTCCAGGTGATTGCCGATCGTGCGAAGTTGAGGATGCTGTCCTCGTTCAGCATTCCGGGCCGGATGCCCTCGAGGGTTCCGCGTAGCAGCGGATCGTTGCGGTGAGTGATGCGGGTGACCCGCAAGACCGGTGCGGGTGCGGCATCGCCGATGAAGCCCGGGTACTCGGCGAACGGTCCCTCCATGGCGAAGTTCGCCGGGTCGGGATCGATATACCCTTCGACCACGATCTCCGCCGATGCCGGTACGTGCAGGGGAACCGACTCGCAGGCGACCAGATCGACCGGGCGACCGAGTAAGGCGCCCATCATGTCCCATTCGCAGATGCTCTTCGGGAACGGGCTGCCGGCGCAGAACGGCAGCACGTCATGCCAACCGTAGACGACGGCAACCGGCATCGGCTCGGGCTTGTACTCCGCCATATGGCCGCCCCAACCCTGGCTCGGCACCAGGAGTTTGGCGATCTTGTCGCGGTCGATGATCATGCCCCGGTACAGGCCGATGTTGTCGCGGCCCGTGACCTTGTCTTGGGTGACCACACCGCAGTAGGTGTCGATGTAGCGGCCACCGTCTTCGCCATGCCACTTCGGTACCGGGAGCTCATTCAGATCTATGGCGGCTCCCTCAACGATGTTCTCCTTGACTGGACCCGTCTGAACCACGCGCGGTGGAATGGGGTTCTTGAAGGCATCTCGAAGATGCGCCACGATCTGCGAATCACTGGTGCCCTCGGGCAGCCCCAACATCAGCAGGATCTGGCGCCGGCTGCCGAGCGCCGACGTCACGAGCTTGGTGCATCGGGTGTTGTTGTGTCCGATGATGTTTTCGAACAGCAACGCGGGCCCGCCCAGGGAGAGGTTGGCACGGGTGATCGCTCCGATCTCCTCGTTCCAGTCGACCGGAGCGGTGATGCGACGTAATTGGTCCGCAGCCTCCAGGGTGGCGAGCCAGCTGCGCATATCCGGACCGCTATCGCCCGGTGCAGCGATGTCGGTTCGACTGGGAAGCCCTGTGGCGGATGTCATTTCGCTCTCCTCACTATCGTCAGCCGAGCTGCCGCCTCGTCGGATTCACCGCTCGCAGCGTCGCCGTTCGCGGTCGGGTGCGGTCCGTCCTTCCAGCGGTTTATCAGCGAGTGTTCTATTCCGAGCTGATCGATGACGCGACCGACCACGTAGTCGGTCACCTCGTCGACGGAGCTGGGCCGGCTGTAATAGGCGACGGTCGGCGGGAAGATCACCGCGCCCGAACGCGCCAGGTAATGCATGTTCTCCAGGTGAATCTCGCTCAGTGGCGCTTCCCGCGCGACCAGAACCAGCTTGCGTCGCTCCTTGAGCGTGACATCGGCGGCACGGGTGATCAGGTTGTCGCTGAAGCCGATTCGGATGGCGCTCAATGTCTTCATGCTGCACGGGCACACGACCATGCCGTCGGTGCGGAAGGACCCGCTGGAAATGGCTGCCGCCAGATCCCTGGCGCTGTAGCTGTGGGTCGCCAGTGCGCGGACCTCGGCCACGGTGGCATCGGTCTCGATTTTGATCGTCGCGCGTGCCCACTCGCTGAGGATCAGGTGCGTCTCCACCCCCAACTCGCCCAGCGTTTCCAGAAGTCGGATGCCCAAGGCGGCGCCGGTTGCTCCGGTCAGAGCGACTACTAGGCGCATCGCTGTCCTCCTCCCACTCGATCGCCCGGCCCCAACGCGGCGGGGAACCACCTGGGCGAACTGCCGCCAGTCTGGTGCGGTCGCCAAGCTGTCGCGACGGCCAAATCCGCCGTGAATCCCACAGATTCAGCCACGTGTTCCGAGCCGACGTTTGTCTGAATCTGTGGGATCTGCGGCAGATCAGCCACGGCTGGTTCACCTGCTCACCACCCAGAATGGATGGCGAGTGGCGAGCGGAGAGGAACCCCGATGCCTGAGACCAGACGGCGAATGTTGATCACCGGTGCATCCCGGGGCATCGGGCGGGCAGTGGCCGACCGCCTGGCGGCCACCGGCGTCGAACCGATCGGTATCGCCCGCACGGCACCCCGCGACTTCTCGGGAGCGTTCTATTCGGTAGACCTGGCTGACCGCTCGGCCACCGCGAGCGCCCTGGAGACGATCCTCGCCGACGGCACGGTCGATGCGGTCGTGAACAACGTGGGCTTCGCGCGCTTCGGCCGGATCGGCTCGGTGGACCTCGATCACCTGTTTGAGACCTACGACCTGAATGTTCGCAGTGCCGTACAGGTGGTTCAGGCGGTGTTGCCCGGCATGCTCGACCGCGGCTGGGGCCGCATCGTCAATGTCACCAGCCTGACCACGCGGGGCACTCCGGAACGTACGCCGTATGCGGCGGCCAAGGCGGCGCTGGAAACCTGTACGCGGATATGGGCGCGGGAAATCGCCCAGACCGGAATCACGGTGAACGCGGTGGCGCCCGGCCCCACGGAGACCGAGATGTACCGCGAGCGCAGCCCGGTCGGGTCAGAGCGGGAAAGTGCACTCCTGCAGAACATTCCGATGCGTCGCGTCGGAAAGCCGGCCGAGATCGCCCATGCGATCTGCTTTTTTGTTGGACGAAGACGCCGGATACATCACCGGGCAGACCATCGGAGTAGACGGCGGCGGAAGTCTCGCCGGATAAGCACCTGTCGTGAAATGAAAGGAACCAGATCAATGACCAGAGCAGTTGACACCATCGCCGGCGTTGCGATTCCCGACACTGCGCTGGTGCGGGAGACCACCGAGTACATCCGCGACGTCGAAAGCGACCTGCTGTTTCATCATTCCCGCCGGGTTTTCCTCTTTGGGGCGCTGCACGGCCGCCTACGCGGTCTGACACCCGACTTGGAACTGCTGTACGTGGGGGCGATGTTTCACGATTTGGGCTTGACCGAGCGCTATCGCGATTCGCAACTGCGCTTCGAGGTGGACAGTGCCAACGCCGCCCGCGGCTTCCTGCTGGAGCGCGGCATCGACGAGTCCGATGCTCGCAAAGTCTGGTTGGGTATCGCGTTGCACACCACCCCGGGTGTGCCCGAGTTTTTGGATCCAGAGATCGCACTGGTCACCGCCGGCGTCGAAACCGATGTGCTCGGCATCGGCCGCGCCGAGCTGCCGGCGCATCTGCGCGACGCGGTGACCGATGCGCACCCGCGGCCGGACTTCAAACGCCGGATCCTGCAGGCCTTCACCGAAGGTGTCCGGCACCGCCCGGACAGCACTTTCGGCACGGTGAACGCCGACTTGCTCGCGCACTTCGACCCGTCTTTCGTCCGCGGCGATTTCGTGGAGACCATCCTGGGCAACGGTTGGCCGGAGTAGTGCGGGCAACCGCATTACCGAGGGGCGGGCGCTAGCCCTTTTTGCTGATCAACTTGCCCAGTGCCGCCCGGTCGGATGCCAGCAGCTCGTCGATGCGTGGCTGGTTCACATCCGCGACGATGATCTCGCCGACCTCCTGATTGACGCTGCTGAAGATGCCGTGCTCCTTCATCTTCTCGGTCTGATACAGGTTGTCCTGAGTGGGCGTGACGTAGTGCACCGCCGCAGCCTTGAACCGGTGAATCAGCCACACGTGCGTCAGATCCATCAACCGCTTCTGGCGCAGCTTCTCGGAGAAGGTGTTCTGGTCGCGGACCGTCAAGATGCTACGACCGTGCCGGTCCTTGATCGGGTCGACGATCACGTTGGCGAGCTTCTCTTCGCCCTCGCCGTAGATACCCAGTTCCAGCACATCGGATCCGGGACGGGTGGGGCGCAGGTGAACACGCAGCTTCTCGCCGAGCTGATAGTGCTCGGCCCACAGCGCCAGCCAATCCTCCAGCAGCTTCTTGGGCACCTCGGTCTGCACCAAATGCTGATGCTGGGTGGACCCGGCGCCCATCGCCTTGGTGGTGGCGGTACGGCCCGACGACGCGGCCAGCGCGGCATCGCTGCGCGGCCCGCCGACCAGGGTCTGCGGTGTGCGGTAGGGCGACTCCACCAGTCGCATCTTGCGCTGCAGGCGGGCCAGCGCCAGCATGCCGTCCTGCAACAGGGTGGCCGCGAACTCCTCGGAGGCCACCCCGTCGACCTGGTGGCCGCCGTAGGTGATGAAGTTGAAGACGAAGCCCATCTTGCCGAGCTCGGCGGGGAAGGCCCGCATCTGCTCGTCCGTCATGCCGGTGGTGTCCCAGTTGAACGAGGGGGACAGGTTGTAGGCCAGCATCTGGTCGGGGTATTGGGCGTGGATCGCCTCGGCGAATTCGCGGGCGTCGGCGAGGTCGGCGGTCTTGGTCTCCATCCACAACAGGTCGGCGAAGGGGGCGGCGGCCAGCGACTTGGCGATCGCGTAGGGAATGCCGCCGCGCACCTGGAAGTAACCTTCGGGAGTCTTGGCCCGTTCGCAGTCCCAGCCGGGGTCGGCGTTGAGCTCCGCGGCCCGCTGCCGGGCGGTGTAAAGCGGTGCCCGGGCGGCGAATTCCCGCCACTGCGCCGCGCTCATCTCTTTGGGCTCGCCTTCACGCTCAGCGAACTCGAGCATCTCGGCGACGGCGTCGCCGAACGTCATCAACCCGGCGTCGTTCTGCCACGCTTCGACGAACTTCGATTCGATGTCGTCGAAGAGGCCGTCCACCGAGGTGCGCCCATCACCGCGCCACCCTTCGGCGGCCGTGGTGATCAACGCCGTGATGCCGTTACGTTCCAGCCAGGCGTCCGCGGCGGCGTACTCGCCCTCGGGCAGGGCGTAGAGCAGGTGACCGTTGATCTCGGTGATGCCGGAGTTGTAGAACTGCCGCGTCATCGCCAGGAAACAGGACTTGTAGGACGGGATCGTCAGGTTCGTGGTGCCCAGGATGAACGGCTGATCACGTTCGTCGGCCCGGCTCTCGACCAGGTTCGCCGCCTCCGCGTCGGTGCGCGCGACGATGATGCCGGGCACGCCCATCAGGTCCAACTGGAATCGGGCGGTGTTCAGCCGCTTGATCTGCTCGTCAGACGGCACCAGCACTTTGCCGCCCTGGTGGCCGCACTTCTTGGTGCCGGGACGCTGATCCTCGATGTGGTAACCCGGGACACCGGCCTCGACGAAGCGCCGGATCAGGTTGCGCACGTGCGGATCACCGCCGTGCCCGGTGTCGGCGTCGGCAATGATGAACGGCCGGTAGTCCACGGCCGGAGTGGCGGCGCGCTGCTCGTCGGTCATTTTCAGGCGCAGGTACTGTTGGTTGCGGTCGGCGGTGAGCAGGGCACGTACCAGTCCGGCCGCCTCGTCGGGAACCTGACTGAGGGGGTAGCTGGCCAGGTCTGGACCCGGGTCTTCGGTGATGGAGCCCTTCGCCGAGGTGGCCCAGCCGCCGAGGTAGATGCCCTCGATGCCGACTCGCTTCATCACCACGGCCTGGCCGGGCGAGTAGGGGCCGAAGGTGGTGATGCTCTTCTTCGCGGCGAACAGCTCACGTAACCGCGCGTAGAACGCGGTCGCTGCTTCGCGCGCCACTATGTAGTCGGAGGGGATGGTGCCGCGTTGTTCGACGACTTGTCGGGCGCTGTAGAGACGGGTGATGCCTTCGAATCGGGGGCTGTCGAAGTATTTCTGCACCGCTGCGACGTCGGCGTCGACATCGCGTTCGACCGGTGTGCTCGCCGTCGGGTTCGTCTCGATCGTCGTCATGGAAATTCGCTCCCTTTCACCCGATTAGACGCGGCGGTCCCAGCTTCGCCTTTCCTTCGTTGAGGCTTGCTGAACCACCGGTTGATGCGCGTGCTTCCTCCTCGTATTGTGCCGCCGCACGCTGAGCGATAGTTCGGTTTTGTCTACATCTTCAGCACTGCGCCGCTGATGCCGCTGAACTCGCCCGAAGGCAGCGGATCAGACGGCCGAAGTGGCTAAACTCAGGGTTCATGACGTACCGGTCGGACCGGTGGGCAGAACACTGGGAGCAGGCGCCGCGGCCCGCGGTGGTCGGCCGCTGGGCGGCCCGTCGGATGAGCCGGCGCTTCGCCGGGGTGGGCGTCCGCATTCCGCCCGCTCGGCTTCGTCAGATGGCGGTCGGCGCGCCGCTGGCGTCCGCGGAATCGGTCGACTACGCGTTCGCGCTCGCTGCCACCGAGATCAAGCACGAGCTGCGACTGGCCCGGGCGCGGCGCAACCGGCGACGCCTGATGAACGCGCTCATCGTGGCCGGCCTGATGATCGCTTCACTGAATCTGCTGATCTGCATGGGCTACCTGTTCATCAGCCTGGCGCTGCGCGAACCCGCTATGTGACCCATCACCGCACCAACTCCATTGTGGTGGAGTTCCTTTGACGTCCAAGCGCTTCGCCGAACGACTCGGAGACTTAGACTGCGGGCATGACGCGGTCGCAGCGCTCGACGGCCCCTAAGGGACTGGTTCAGATCGAGGAGTGCCTGGACTCCGATGGCGGCATCGTGCTCCCTCCGGGCGACACTTTGATCTCGCTGATCGACCGCAATATCGCCAACGTGGGCGACGCGGTGGCGTTCCGCTACCTCGACTACGCCGGTCCGGTGGAGGGCCAGGAGCTGGAGCTGACCTGGACGCAACTCGGCGAGCGACTGCGCGCCATCGGTGCCCGCCTGCAAGATCGCACGGTTCCCGGCGACCGGGTGGCGATCCTGGCGCCGCAGGGACTCGATTACGTCACCGGGTTCTATGCGGCCGTCAAATGCGGAACCGTCGCGGTGCCGCTGTTCGCTCCCGAACTTCCCGGGCACGCCGAGCGGCTCGACACCGCCTTGCGCGACTCCGCTCCGACGGTGGTGCTGACCACGACCGCGGTGCGCGCGGTGGTCGAGCAGTTCCTGGGCCGGTTGCCACGGTCGTTGCGGCCCGGCGTCGTGGTGATCGACGAGATCCCCAACTCGGCCGGGGAGGCTTTCCTAGACGTCGACATCGACGTCGACGGGGTGTCACACCTGCAGTACACCTCGGGCACCACGCGGCCACCGATCGGTGTGCAGGTAACGCACCGCTCGGTGGGCACCAACCTGCTGCAGATGATCTTGTCGATCGACATGCTGGACCGAAACACGCACGGCCTCAGCTGGTTACCGCTCTATCACGACATGGGGCTGTCGATGATCGGATTTCCGGCGGTCTACGGGGGACACTCCACGCTGATCTCGCCGACGGCATTCATCCGCCGGCCGCAGCGCTGGATCCAGGCGCTGTCGGACGCTTCGCGGCGCGGCCGGGTGGTCACCGCTGCACCGAACTTCGCCTATGAGCTGACCGCGGCGCGGGGCCTGCCGGCGCCGGGCGCCGACATCGACCTGTCGAACGTCGTGATGATCATCGGATCCGAACCGGTGAACATGGCGGCGATCACCACGTTCAACGAGGCGTTCGCGCCCTACGGGTTGCCGGCCACGGCCATCAAGCCGTCCTACGGGATCGCCGAGGCCACCCTGTTCGTGGCCACCATCGCTCCCGATGCGGAGCCGAGCGTGCTGTACCTGGACCGCGATCACCTCGGTGCCGGCCGCGCGGTGCCGGTGGCCGCCGATGCCCCGGGCGCGGTGGCCCAGGTGTCGTGCGGGCAGGTGGCCCGCAGTCTGTCGGCGGTGATCGTCGACGCCGAGGCCGGTGCCGAATTGCCGGACGCCCAGATCGGCGAGATCTGGCTGCATGGCGGCAACGTGACCGCCGGCTACTGGGGCCGGCCCGAGGAGACCCGGCACACATTCGGCGCCCGCCTGCGGTCTCGGCTGGACCGCGGCAGCCACGCCGGGGCGACCCCGGCCGACGGCAGGTGGCTGCGCACCGGTGACCTGGGCTTCTATTTCGACGGTGAGCTCTACGTGACCGGCCGCACGGTGGATCTGATGACTTTTGCAGGTCGCGGTCACTATCCGCAGGACATCGAGGCCACGGTGGCGGCGGCCTCCCCGATGGTTCGTGACGGTTATGCGGTCGCGTTCGCGGTGCCGGCCGAGACCGCCGACCAGTTGGTGATCGTCGCCGAGCGCGCGACCGGCACCGGCCGCAAGGATCCCGCGCCGGCGATCGCGGCCATCCGCGCGGAGGTGCAGCGCGTGCACGGGGTGAGCGCCGCCGAGGTTCGTTTCGTCCCTGCCGGGGCCATCCCACGCACCACCAGCGGCAAGCTTGGCCGCACCGCGTGCCGCGAACAGTATGTGGCGGGCACGCTCGGTGTGCACTGAAACCGCAGTGTGGGGACCGGCGTCTTGGTTGGGTGCCGGCGGCTCGGCCACCCAGTACGACTTTCGGCCTACGGTGATCCCACGGTCACCGGCAGCGGGGTAGTAGCCGAATCGGTTTCGACGGGCGCGGGCCGGGTCGGCGCCGACCGCGCCCGCCGGATGTTTTGCGGCCACCAGAACCATGGGCCCAGCAGCGCCGCGATCGAGGGCGTCAAGAACGAGCGCACGATCAGGGTGTCGAACAGCAGGCCGAGCCCGATCGTACTGCCGGCCTGACCGATCGAATACAGGTCGCTGGCCGCCATCGACATCATCGTGAAGGCGAACACCAGGCCCGCGGCGGTGACCACCGAGCCGGTGCCGCCGATCGAGCGAATGATCCCGGTCTTGATCCCCGCGCCGATCTCCTCCTGGAACCGGGAGACCAGCAACAAATTGTAGTCCGAGCCGACCGCCAGCAGGATGATCACCCCGAACACCGGGGCGATCCAGTTCAACGGGAGTCCCAGGATGTGCTGCCAGACCACCACGGTCAGGCCGAATGCCGCGCTCAGCGACAGCAGCACCGTCCCGACGATCACCGCGGAGGCCACCAGTGCCCGGGTGATCAGCAGCATCACGATGAAGATCAGCGTCACCGCCGCCGCGCCGACGATCAGGATGTCGTAGGTCGAGCCGACCTGGATGTCCTTGTACACCGCCGCGGTTCCGGTGAGGTAGAACTTGGCGCCGGTCAGCGGCGTGCCCTTCACCGCGTCGTGCGCGGCGGCCAGCATCGGTTCGACGAAGGCGATGCCCTTCGGCGTGGCCGGGTCGGCGTCGTAGGTGACGATGAACCGCGCCGCCTTACCGTCGGGGGACAGGAACAGCTTGAGGCCCTTCTGGAAATCGGCATTGTCGAAGGCCTCCGGCGGCAGATAGAAGTAGTCGTCGGACTTGGAGGCGTCGAAGGCCCGGCCCATCTCGGTGGCCGTGTCGGTCATCCGCGACATCTGGTTCACCAGGCCGGCGAAGCTCGAATGCATGGTGAGCAGGCTGCCCTGCATGGATTTCGCCACCGCGATCATCGGGTCGAACTGCCCGACCATCTGCGGCATCACCGTGTTCACCTCGGCCATGTCGGCCAGCAGCGGCCGCATGTCCTCGCTGAACTTGTCCATGCCGTCGTAGGCGTCGAAGACCGAGCGGATCGCGTCGCACGCGGGAATGTTCAGGCAGTGCTGCTCCCAATAGAAGTAGTTGCGGATCGGGCGCACGACATCGTCGAAGTCTGCGATGTGGTCCCGGATCTCGTCGACCGTCGCGGTCACCGTCGCCATGTCGACGCTCATCTTGTCGGTGGCGCTGCTCATCTGGTTGACCAGGTCGCGCAGCCGCACCATGGAGTCGACGGTGGCGCCCAGGTCGTCGCTCATCCTGACCATGTCGGACAGCCGGTCGTTCATGAACTGCAGGTTCTCCTGGACCGGGACGGCCTGCATGCTGATCTGGAACGGTATCGAGGTGTGGTCGATCGGGCTGCCAAGTGGCCGCGTGATGCTTTGCACGCGTTCCACTCCGCGGGTCGCAAAGATGTTCTTGGCGATCCGGTCCAAGATGATCATGTCAGCAGGATTGCGCAGGTCGTGGTCGCTTTCGACCATCAGGACATCGGGGTTCATCCGGGCCGCGCTGAAATGACGTTCGGCGGCGTCGTAGCCGACATTCGCGGGCAGGCTTGCGGGGATGTAGTAACGGTCGTTGAAGCTGATCTTCATGCCGGGGACCGCCAGCATGCCGGCCAGGGTGACCAACAGCGCCGCCACGAAAACCGCACCGGGCCAACGAACATTGGCGGTTCCGATCCGTCGCCAGCCACGGCCCTCGGCCCGCCTGGGCTCGAGCAGGCCATGCCGGGTGGCGATCGCGACGATGGCCGGGGCCACGGTGAGCGCACCGGCGATGACCACCAGCAGGCCCAGCGCCGAGGGGACACCCAGGGCTTTGAAGTAGGACAGCCGGGCGAAATGCAGACACAGTGACGCGCCGGCGATCGTCAGTCCCGAGCCCAAGATGACATGCCAGGTACCGCGAAACATCGTGTACCAGGCGGTCTCGGGGTCTTCGCCGGCATTGCGGGCTTCGTGGTAGCGCCCGATCAGGAAGATCGCATAATCGGTGCCGGCCGCGATCGCCAGCGACGACAGCATCGCAACCACGAACGTCGAAAAGCCTAGTAGGCCATGGTGTCCGAGCAACGCGACCAGGCCGCGTGCGCTGCCCATTTCGAAGCCCACCATCACCAGTGCGAGTGCCACGGTGGCGGCGGAACGGTAGACGATGGCCAGCATGACGATGATGACCACACCGGTCACGGCCATCATCTTGAGCATGCTCTTGTCGGCTGCTTCGGTCATATCAGTGGTCAGTGCCGCTTGTCCCGTGACGTAGGCCTTGACCCCGGCCGGTGCGGGCACCGAGGCGACGATCGCGCGGACCGCGGCCACCGATTGGTTGCCCAACGTGCTGCCCTGATCGCCCGCGGTGTTGATCTGCGCGTAGGCGGCTTTGCCGTCGGTGCTTTGCACGCCCGCGGCGGTGATCGGGTCGCCCCACAGGTCCGCGATGTGCTGGACATGCTCGTGATCGGCGGCCAGTTTGGCGATCACGGTGTCGTAGTAGTGGTGCGCCTCGGGGCCCAGCTCGGTCTCGCCCTCGAGCACCAGCATGACCATGGCGTCGGCGTCGAATTCGTCGAACGTGGCGCCGATGTGCTTGGCGGCGATCATCGACGGCGCGTCCTGCGGCGACATGGTCACCGCGTTCTCGCGGGCCACCGACTCGATCGGCGGAACCAGCACGTTGAGCCCCACGGTCAACAGCAGCCAGAAGATCACCAACGGCCAGGCCAGCCGGCGAACCGCCCGCATATACCCCGGGCGAAGGGTGCCGTGGCCGCTCATGCGCCTTTGACCAGACAGAACACCTGGGCGTGATGCCCGGTGGCCACCTGCTCGTCTTTGACGGCGCCGTTGACCGTGATCCGGCAGCCGATCGCCTCGCCGTCGCCTTGAGCGACCAGGTTGCCGATGACCGACGGACTCGTGGTGGTGATGGTGTGGCTCCAGGGCAGGCCGCTGAACGTCGCCTGCGCGGGCTGGACTTCCCGGTCCAGGTAACTCACCGAACCCGCGACGGTGCCGGCGCCGAAAACCTCATAACGGACTTGCTTTTCGTTGATCGAGTTGATCACCTGCGAGCCGCTGCCGTCCCAGCGGAAGATCTCGTCGGCGCCGAAGACGCTGCGCAGGTTCACGACCGCAAGCGCTCCGACGATCGCCGCCGACGCGACCACGGCCGGCACCCAGGCTCGGCTGACAAACGCGCGCATGCCCATCACCTCTCGATTCCCTGCACTGGCAACTCTTCGTGAATACTATACCCCGTAGGGTATACGAATATTCCTGAAGTACCCGAGGGGGTATGGGGAAGGTGGTCAGTTCACGGCGTGCCGCGCCTGCGCGGCGACGGCTTCGCCGAGCCACCGACGCAGGAAACGGCGCAGCTCGTCGGGGGATCGATCTGGGTCGTTGGGCGCCACGACGAACGAGAGCATGATCCGCAGGGTGAACTCCACGAGTTCGCGCAGCGCGGCTTGGTCGTAGCCGTACTGCTTCCAGTCGACGTCGAACCGCTCGATCATTCGCATCCCGAAGACGCGGGCCTCCTCGGAGGCCATCTCCCGGTTGTGTGCCGAAGACGACGACAACATGGCGCCCAGGTGCGGGGAGCGGGCCACCGCATCCAGGGTGTAGACGGCGCCTTCGGTCAGCGCGTCGGCGGGGTCGCCGATGCCGTGCACGTGGTCGGTGAGCCGGTCGAGGAAGTCATCGACGGATGCGATGGCCACCGCGCGCATCAATGCATCGGCGGTGGGGAAGTAGCGATACACCGTCTGGCGGATCACCCCGAGTGAGGCGGCGACGTCGGCCAGCGACACCGCCGAACCGGTCTTGGCGACCAGCTCAACGGCCGCGGCGATGATCCGTCCTCCGGCTTCCTCGTCGGTGTGCGGCGGGTTGCCGCCCCAGCCGCGGCGGCGTGCCATCAGTGACCTGCTTGACAAGCTTGGGGCATCGAACAATCATACGCGAAGACGTCCAGTTGTATGTTTTGAGTTTGAGGTGGCGATGACCGACCTGATCGTGCGCAAACTGCGGTTCGCGTTCGCCGAGTACCCCGTCCCGTTCTTGTGGAACGAAGCGAACCCGGCGTTCTCGTCGATGGCCAACGCTGTCTCGCTGCTGGCGATCGGCTTCGAGAAGATGATCGGCGGCATGATCGCCGAGGCGATGCCACTGATCACCGACCCCGTTGTCGCCGAAGAGGCCGACGCGTTCGTGCGCCAGGAGGGTCAGCACTCGATGGCCCACCGCGGCCATGCCAAGGCGCTGGTCAGGGCCTACCCGGGACTCAAGGAAACCGTCGACGAATGCAACGCCATGTTCGACAAGATGGCCGCCGAGAAATCACTGGACTACCGGCTGGCCTACACCGCCGACCTCGAGGCCACCTTCACGCCGGTCTTCAAGCTGATGCTCGACCACGACAACACCCTCTTCGCTCCGGGCGACGACCGGGTGGCGTCACTGTTCTTGTGGCACTTCGTGGAGGAGGTCGAGCACCGCAGCTCTGCGCTGATCATCTACGACCACGTCATCAACGACCCCTGGTACCGGATGCGGATGGCGCCGTCGATCTTCAAACACGTGATGAGTGTGATCAAGGTGGCGTGCGAGGGCTTCAATCGCCACGTTCCCTTGGAAGACCGCAAGGTTGACGCGCTGTCACTGTTCAGCACCTACCGCGCCAAGCAGGCCTGGCGGCGGCGGGTTCCGTTCGGCTGGCCCGCGAAGGAGGGCCCGGTCGCCGATGCCTTCAAACATCTGCCGAAGCGCGAAATGGTCACCGCCGTAACCGGTATCATCCGCAGCCAGCTGCCCAATCACAAACCGGCTCACGAAAAGATCCCGGTCCTGGCCAACGAGTGGTTCGCCCGTTATGACGACGGCTACGACGTGACCAAGTGGTACACCGCTGAGGAGAAGAGCGCCTGATGCCCGACTTGTGTACCCCGACATTCGAGCGCCTCGCCGAGTCGCTGGGCTTCTCCTGCGGTGAGGCCGGCGGATTGCTGGAATTCCGCAACCCCTTGCAGCTGGAGAATTGGACGCTGCCGGTTCTGGAGATCACCGTGATCACCGGGGCCGTGCTGGCGCTGATCTACGCAATCATCCGGTACCGCCGCGGCGATGCCACCAACTTGGCGCTGTGGTTCGGGGCGATCGCCTACCTGCTGATCATCGAACCGCCGCTGTATTTCCCGGGCGCGTTCGGCATCGCCGATCATGTCGACACGATGTTCGCGCACAACCTGTTCACCGTCGAGTTCATGTGGGGCCGGCTCCCGCTGTACATCGTCGCGATCTATCCGATGATGGCCACCATCTCTTTCGAGATCGTCCGGATCCTGGGCGTGTTCCGCCGCTACGGAACGATCGTCGGGGCCATCTGCGTGGGCTTCGTCCACCACGCGTTCTACGAGATCTTCGACCACCTCGGCCCGCAGCTGCGCTGGTGGGAATGGTCGGTGGACAACCCGCTGAACCAACCCATGTTCACCTCGGTGCCGATGGGCAGCGTCGTGGTGTTCGCGGCGCTCTGGCCGGCCTCGCTGGCCTTCTGTGTCCAACTGCTGGTCGGTCGCCAGGTCGATCACGGCCGGAGATTCGCCTGCCTGCAGGTGTTGTGGCGAACGATCGTCATCGGCGTCCTGGCCTCGCTCGGTACCGGCATCCTGCCGCTGCCGGCGACCCTGCTTGGTGCCGCTACCGGCGGCAGGCTGATCGGGATCGCTTACGCCGTAGAGCTTCTCGTCATCGCCGCGGTGGCCATTCCGGTGTTGATCATTCAGTGGCGGCGCTTGCGGCTGAATTCTTCTGCCGCCGGCCGCTACGACAACCCGCTGATGGTCCGCTACGCCGCGGCGTATCTGTCCGTCATGACGGTGCTGTGGTTGACGGCCCTGCCGGCCTACCTGGATGCCTCGGGCGGGGTGACCGCTAACGGCGACCCGGTGGGATGCCTGTGGTACGTGGTGCTGTGTTTCGTGGTGGCCTCCTTGAGCGTGGTGGCCGCAGCGACCGTCCCGCCGGTCCTGGAGCCGCACCAGGAGCCCGAGCCGGTGGCCGCCGGGCGCTGAGCTCGGCGACTGCGGCCCGCCGTGGACGCTGATTGACGCGCTTGGCAGACTGTTGCCATGGCGCAGATCACGTTAAAGGGAAACCAGATCAACACCGTAGGCGAGTTGCCGGCCGTCGGTTCGGCAGCACCGGCGTTCAGCTTGACCGGAACCGACCTTAGCGTGGTGGACAGCGGGCAGTTCGCCGGCAAGCCGGTCCTGCTGAACATCTTCCCGTCGGTCGACACCCCGGTCTGTGCGACCAGCGTGCGGACCTTCAACGAGCGGGCGGCCGCCGGTGGGGCCGTACTGTGCGTCTCCAACGACCTGCCGTTCGCCCTGAAGCGGTTCTGCGGTGCCGAGGGCATCGAGAACGTCACCAGTGCCTCGGGCTTCCGGGACAGCTTCGGTGCCGACTACGGGATCACCATCGCCGATGGCCCACTGGCCGGCCTGCTGGGCCGGGCGATCGTGGTGATCGGCGCAGACGGCAACGTCGCCTACACCGAACTGGTGCCGGAGATCGGCCAGGAGCCGAACTACGACGCGGCGCTGGCCGCGCTGACCGGGGCCTGAGCCCCGCCCGGCGGTTCAGCGAGCCTCGACGGAGAAGAGGCGAAGCTGGGACCGCCGCATGGACCCAGCCGCTCGGGAGGTCAGCGGCCCCGCCACTGCGGCGGCCGCTGCTCCCGCCAGGCCTGTAGTCCCTCGGCCACGTCGTCGGTCGCTGCGGCGACCTTGCGCATCGTTTCGCCGAACCGCACGGCGTCGATCCAGCTCATGTCGGTGCTGCGCCACGCCACTTCCTTGGTGGCTCGCTGGGCCAGGGGAGCGGCCTTGGTGAGGGTGCGTGCCCAAGCTCGGGCCGTCTCCTGCACAGCGCCGGGCTCGACGAGTTTCCACACCAGGCCGATGTCCTTGGCGCGTTGCGCGCTCATCGGCTCCCCGGTCAACAGCAGCTCCATCGCGTTGGCCCAGCCCACCCGCTGCGGCAGCCGGATCGCCCCGACGATGGTCGGCACGCCGAGGGTCACCTCCGGGAACCGGAAGACCGCATCGGTGCCGGCGATGATGAAGTCGCAGAACAACAGTCCGGTGAGGCCGTATCCCACGCACGGGCCGTGCACGGCGGCGATGGTCGGCTTGAAGAGTTCCATACCGGATTCGAACGAGTTGATCGTGGGCTTCTCCCAGAACGTGCCGGGAAAGGTGCCGACCGCGCCCGCCGAGTCCTTGAGATCGGCGCCGGCGCAGAACACGTCGCCTTCGGCGGTGAGAATCCCGACCCAGGCGTCCTCGTCGGCGCGAAACCGGTCCCAGGCGGCGTTGAGATCGGTGCGCATCGCCCCATTGATGGCATTGCGGGCCTCGGGCCGGTTCAGGGTGATGGTCGCGATGTGATCGTGGCACTCATAGGTGACCAGGGGCGTGGCGCGCATTTCTGCACCGTACCGTCGGAGGGGTGCGATGGATTGTCGACGCGATGAACGTGATCGGTGCGCGTCCGGACGGCTGGTGGAAAGACCGCCACGCCGCCATGGCCCGTCTGACCCGACAGCTGGAATCTTGGGCGCCGGCGCAAGACGGGCAGGTCACGGTGGTCTTCGAAAAGCCGCCGTCGCCGCCCATCGAATCGGACGTCATCACGATCGCAGCGGCGCCGCGACCCGGGGTCAACTCCGCCGACGATGAGATCGTGCGGCTGGTCCGGGCCGACGACCGACCGCAGGACATCACCGTGGCGACCTCCGATCTCGCCCTGGTGGAGCGAGTCACTTCGGCGGGCGCGGCCACCTTCCCGGCGGCACGTTTCCGCAGGCTCATCGAGGAGCGGTGATGCACCGCACCGGAGAAGCCGTGGCCAGCACCGGAATCCTGGTCGCCGCGATCCGGGCCAAAGAATCCGCGCGCGATGACGCGCTGTTCGCCGATCCGTTTGCGGACAAGCTGGCGGGGGAGGCCGGCCGTCGGATGCTGGAGGCAGCCATCGCCAACTCCGGTGACCAGTCGACCTGGCAGATTGTGGTCCGTACCCGCTTCTGGGATGAGGCCTTACTTCGTTCCGGACTCACTCAGGTGGTCATCCTGGCGGCCGGCATGGACGCCCGGGCATACCGGCTGGCCTGGCCAGCACACACCACCGTCTACGAAGTGGATCAGCCAGCGGTGATAGCGAGCAAAGCCGAGCTGCTGGCCGACGATGCACCGCGGTGCCGCCGGGTGCCGCTCGGTATCGATCTTGCCGAGGACTGGCCTGCCGCCCTGGAGGCCGCGGGCTTCGACGCGACCGCTCCCAGCGTCTGGCTCATCGAGGGGCTGCTGCAATACCTCGACGAGGCCGCGGTACGGGACCTGTTCGCCCGCGTCGACGCGTTGTCGGCACCCGGCTCGGTGCTGTTGTACGACGTGGTCGGCAAGTCGCTGCAGGAAGCGCCGTCGATGGCGCCGTTGCTGCAGTCCATGGCGCAGCAGGGCTCACCGTGGCTGTTCGGCACCGACGCTCCCGGAGAGCTCGCCGAACGACACGGTTGGTCGGCGGTGGTGACCGATGTGGCCGAGCCCGGCAATATGTGGAACCGCTGGTTTCCGTCGGTCACCGCAGGGGCTGGGCCGGACGCGCCGCGCGGCTACTTCGTGGAAGCGCAGCGCTAGCCGGCCGCGCTGGCCCCCGCGCGGCGTCCGGCGAACACACAGTCCGCGATGGACAACCCGCTGACGTAGGACTGCGAGGCAATGCCGATCGCGGTGCGGCCGGCGCTGTAGAGCCCCGGGATCGGATTGCCCACGGCATCGACCACCTCGCCGGTGTCCTCTGAGACCCGGACGCCACCGAGGGTGAGCATCGGGGTGGGGCGTAAGACGTTGGTCCGCACCGAGATATCCATCAGAGTGAAGGGCCCCTGATCGATGCGCCGGCAAAAATCGGCGGGTTTGCCGGCCGGGTCTTCGGAGCCGGAGTCGATCGCCTCGTTGTGCGCCGTGACGGTGGCCTGCAGGCCCTCGGCGTCGATGCCGGCGGCGCGAGCCACCTCGGCCAGCGTGGCGCCCCGCACCGCCGCACCGAAGATCAGCGCGGCGCCCTGCGCCCGCTGGAACCACAGCGTCTGGGTCAACAGTTGGCGGCGGGCCTCCGACATCAGGCGGGCGTCGGCCAGGATCCAGCCCTGACCGCCGTGGTTCTTCACCATCGCCTGTCCGACCGCGGCGCCGTAGCGGGACTCGTCGATCACCCGCCGGCCGTCGGCGTCGACGATGATCGCGGAGATGAAGGCGCTCGGGGGTGTGATGAATTTCCACACCGAGACGTTGTCCATCCGGTCGGTCACCGCGCCGACGCTCTGGGCCAGCGCGATACCGCTGCCGTCATCGCCGCTGGTGCCCAGGGGCAGGCCGCCGTCGAACTCCGGCGCGTAGCGCTTGCGCCACTCGGTGTTGGCGATGAAACCGCCGGCGCAGAGGATCACCCCGCGGCGCGCGATGATCTCGACGGTCTGGCCGTAGCGCTGTGCCAGCTTGGCCAGTCGCCGGTCCATCGCCGCGCGTAGCGGCGGGTAGTAGACACCCGGTTTCGACGAGAGCGCCGCCAGGCGGGCGTAGCGGCGCTGGATCCGGCGGGGCGCCTGACCCATGGTGGTGGCCCGCACGCCGGTCACCCGGCCGGACGGATCTTGCAGCAGTTCGGTGACTTCTGTGTGCGGGCGGAAGTCCACACCGAGCTTGCGGGCCGCCTCGGCCAGTGGCGCATAGATCTTCTTGCCGGACGTGCCTTTTCCGTAGGCGCGGTGACCGCGCTGCACCGGCGGGGTGTGAGCGCGGAAGGCCCCGGCGTTCTCACTGCCCGAGTGGTACAGGTAGTAGCGGTTGTTCGGAAAGGACGTCTTGTAGGGACACAGGCCGGAGTTGAACGGCACCCCGCGAGCCCGCAGCCAGTCGATCATCTCCGGGCTGCCGTCGACGAAGCGCTTCAGCGTCTCCGGCCGGACCGCGTCGCCGACCTCCAGACGCAGGTAGTCCAGCATCTGTTCGGCGGTGTCGTGCACCCCGGCGTCCTTCTGGACCGATGTGCCGCCGCCGGCGTAGATGATCCCGCCGGAGATCGCGGTGGCACCGCCGCCGTTGGCACGGTCGACGGCGATGACCTCGGCGCCCAGTTCGCGGGCAGTGATCGCGGCAGCGGTACCGGCCGCGCCGTACCCGACGATGACGACGTCGGTCGTCACGCTGGTGCTGGTCATGCGCTCTCCCTTGATGACGTGAGCTGAACGGCCCTCAATCTAACAGTCGCTAGTCCCCGGCTTGCGGAGGTGACCAGCGGTGATCGGTTGGCCCACGTGCCAAAGCGAAACGTGTTCTAGGTGTCCGGGGACGCTCCGATCGGCCGCCCTGCACGGTTCGCGGCGGCGCACGGGAGAAGATGAACGGCATGGCTGTTCGGTTGCGGCGCCTGGCCGCCTCCCTGGTTGTCACGTTCGGCTGCGCGATGACGGCGGCGCTACCCGCCGGCGCGGCACCGGGGGTGGATCCGGCGGCGTTGGCCGCCGACCTGGTCGCGGCCGATCAGGCGTTGCGGAATACCTCGTCGCCCGAGCAGGTGCTGGCGGCCGCGGCCCGCCGCCAACAGGTCGCCTACCGTACCCTCGGTGCGCATCCGGACTGGGATGCGATCGCCCGGCCGCAGATCCCGCCGGCGCTGCTCGACGTCTACGACCGCAACATCGATGCCCGCCGGCAACTCATGGCGCTCACCGACCCGAAGCCCACCATGCCGCCCTGGCGGGTGGTCCCTCCGGTCCCGGCGAATGAATTGCTGGCCAGCTACCGGGCGGCCGAGGCCGCATCCGGGGTGCCGTGGAACTACCTGGCGGCGATCAACTTCGTCGAGACCGGCTTCGGCCGCATCAACGGGGTCAGCGATGACGCCGCCCAGGGGCCGATGCAGTTCCTGCCGTCGACGTTCGCGGCCTACGGCAACGGGGGAGACATCCACTCTCCGCGCGATGCCATCATGGCGGCCGGTCGTCTGTTGGCCGCCAACGGTTTTGCCACCAATCGGGACAAGGCGATCTGGAATTACAACCATTCCGACCACTACGTGCGGGCGGTCAACGACTACGCCGCGGTCATCGGCGGTGATCCGGCCGGGTTCGCCAGCTACTACCGCTGGGACACCTACTACCGGACCACCGCCGGTGATCTGCTGCTGCCGATCGGCTATGTCTCGACGTCGCGGATTCCGGTGGCGGAGTATCTGGCTGCGCACCCGCAGTGATCGCTCAGCGCTGTTGGGCCCGCCACTTGTCCAGTACCCGGCGATCCCGTTTGGTCGGCCGCCCGGCGCCGCGGTCCCGGGTGGCCATCGCGGTGGCGGAGGCCGGTGGGGGCGGCGGAGTCCGATCCAGGTAGCAGGTCACCGCGTCGGCCGCACCGACCCGCTTCTGAATCACCCGCAGCACCTCGACGATTCGGGTGCGATCGCCCACCAGAGCACTGACCACGTCGCCGGGTGAGACCGTGGTCGCCGGCTTGGCCGGGCGGTTGTTCACCCGCACATGTCCGCCGCGGCATGCGGCCGCGGCATCCGGCCGGGTCTTGGTGATCCGCACCGCCCTCAGCCACCGATCCACCCGGCTCGATTCCATGGCGTCCCGGGCTCAGCGTGAGGCGTTGAGGATCTTGATCGCGAAGACGAGCGTGTCGCTGGGAAGGATGCCGGCGGCAGGCTGGCCCTCGGGGTAGCCGTCGGCCGGCACCATCGCGACCGCCACGGTCGAGCCGATCTTCTGGCCCGCAATGGCCTTCTGGAATCCCGGGACCACGCGGTCCAATCCGAAGTCGACCGGTTTGCCTCGTTCGTAGCTGCTGTCGAACACCGACCCGTCACGTCCGTTGACGCCCATGTAGCAGACCGAGACCGTCGCGTGGTCACCGACGACGCGGCCGTCGCCGGCATGCAGCGTGTGCACCTCGGTCTGGGCCACCTTGAACGGCCCGGTCACGACGACGCTCGGTGCGGCCGAGTTCGTGGAGCCGGTCACCGCGACGCTGCCGGTGACACCTTTCAACGTCCAGTCCGCTGCCACGTCTTCAGCCGGTGGCGTGGAGGGGCAGGCGGTGACGGTTTCGCCGTTCGGGGGCAGGAACAGGTCGGTGACCGACGACGTCTTCGACGACGAGGTGCTGTCCGAGCCGCCGCAACCGACGAGCGCCGCCGCCACCGCGGCGACACCGGCGGCGAGTACGACGAAACGAGGCATATGCGAATTCACCTTGGCCACGCTACAGCCCGGCCTGGTGGCGTGGACCCGGCGGCGTTATCCGGCGATCTTCACCACGAGCTTGCCGACGTTCTTGCCGTCGAACAGCATGTTGATCGCGGTCGGCAACTGCTCGAAACCCTCGACGACGGTCTCCAGCGGGGTGAGCTTGCCGGCGGCGATCAGCTCGGAGATCTCGGCGTTGGCCTCCGGTGCCCGAAGGAAGTGATCGAGGACGATGAAGCCCTTGAGGGTGGCGCGCTGGATCAGCAGGTTGCCGAACGCGCGCGGTCCGGGCGGCGGATCGGTCTCGTTGTAACCCGAGATCAGCCCGCAGAGCGCGATCCGCGCGCCGACGTTCACCCGGGCGAAGATCGCATCCATGATGTCGCCGCCGACGTTCTCGAAGTCGACGTCGATGCCGTCGGGCGTCGCGGCGGCAAGCTGGCGGGCCCAGTCGTCGGCGCGGTAGTCCACCGCCGCGTCAAAACCGAGTTGATCGGTGAGCAGCGCGCATTTCTCCGGTCCGCCGGCGATTCCGACGACCCGGGCGCCGCCGGCTTTGGCGAGCTGACCGGCCACCGAACCGACCGCGCCGGCTGCCGCTGAGACGACGACGGTCTCACCGGGCTTCGGCTTGCCGATGTCGCGGATCCCGATCCACGCGGTGAGCCCGGTCATGCCGAGTGCGCCCAGGTAGGCGCTGGGGGAGACGCCGTCGGCAACCTCGACCGGGAACAACGGCATGGTGTCGGAGACGACCACGTACTCCTGCCAGCCGGTCAGGCCCTGAACGGTCTGGCCGACCGGATAATTCGGGTTGTTCGACGCGATGACGACGCCGAGGCCGGCGGCGCGCATGACCTCGCCGATGCCGACCGGCGGCAGGTACGACGGAGTGTCGTTGATCCACATCCGGTTGGTCGGGTCCAGCGAGATCCAGTTGACCCGCACCAGCGCCTCGCCGTCGCCGATCTCCGGCACCGCCTGCTCGCTGAGTTCGAAGGTGTCCGGGCCGATGCGGCCGGTTGGGCGTTCGCGGAGAAGGAAGCGGCGGTTGCGATCGGTCATGAGCGCACGCTACCGGATGCGGACGACCCTGGCAATGATTGCTAAAACAGTTGGGGGACAATGCAAGACAGATTCATATGTTGCCTGTGAACGTTCGCAGTCCCTGCACGTGGGCGGCGGGACCGGTCAGCTCGACGTCGGCTCGCGCCTGGCGCCCCGCCAACCAGCGAACCAGGTTTGCCGGCGTCCCCTGCACCAGCACCGCCTGGTGCGTCCGGGGGCCTACGTAGGCCAGAACGTCGCCAGCATCGGTGCTGGCTCTGATCGCCGTGCCGCCGGGCAGCTTTGCGTGCTGATAGCGCAGCAGTGGGGCAATGGCCTGTCGCAGTGTTTCCGGCGCCGGATGGTCGGCGCCGTTGGCGGCGGCCAGGTCATCGTGATGGGTCCAGTACTCGAACAGCGTGAGCGGCGCTACCCGTGATCCCAGCAGCAGGCGCGGCAGTGGGCGTCGCAGCCGGTCGATCAGCTCGGTGAAGCCGTAGCGGTGCTCACGGCGAATTGCGAACTCCACCAACCGCGGTGGCGCCGGAACCGCGATTCCGCGCGTCACCAGCGATCGCGCGATGAACGTCGAGAAGCCCCCCAGGCGTTCCTCGGCGGCCAGGTGGGCCGCAAGGTCTCGCGCGGTCCACGACCCGCACCCGGCGGGCGCCGAGGCCCCGGCGGCACTCAACGAGTTCGTGAGTGCCGCCCGTTCCGCCTCGATGTCCTCGGCGAGCGCCACCGCCGATCAGCCTGAGGCGCCCAGGATCTTGATCGCGAACACGAGGGTGTCGCCCTGCCGGATCCCGGCGCTGGGCTGGCCGTCGGGGTAGCCGTCGGCAGAGGTCATGGCCACCGCGACGGTGGATCCGACTGTTTGACCGGCGATCGCCTTCTGGAATCCGGGGATGACGCCGTCGAGCGGGAAGTCCACCGGAGCGCCGCGCTTGTAGCTGCTATCGAACACCGACCCGTCTCGTCCGTTGACGCCCATGTAGCAGACGGACACCTTGGCCGTGGCCGGGACCACCGGGCCGCTGCCGGCCTGCAAGGTGTGCACTTGGGTTGACGTCACGCTGAACGGCGCCGAGACGTCCACCCGGGGCGCGGCCGTTTCGGTCGACCCGGTGACTGCGACGCTGCCGGTGGCCCCGGTCAGCGTCCACTCCGGCGCGCCGCCGGCCGGTGCGGCGGTGGGGCAGGTGTCGGCGGCGGAGGCCGTCCCTGCCGCCGCGACGGGCAGGGCGATGGCCGCGAGACTGGCCGCAACAGCAACGAATGAGTGCATCCGAGTGGGTTTCACGCCCGCCACGTTACAGGCCGCGTCGGGCACGACCTGCGATCCGATGACAGGCGCAAAGTAGTCCCGTCAGCAGGGACTCGGCACGTAGTCTCACCCAGGTGCACATTGACGTCATGGCCCTGCCCCAGCCGTTGGCCAAGGCCGGCGACCTGGCCCGCAACACCCAAAAGGCGGGTTTTTCCGGTCTGCTGTTCACCGAAGCCGGTCGCACGGCGTATCTGAATGCCGCGATCGCATCTCAGTCCGCTCCTGGTCTTGAGCTGTCGACCGGTGTCGCGGTGGCCTTTCCCCGCAGTCCGTTCGTCACGGCGGCCACCGCGTGGGAGCTGCAGGAGGCGACCGGCGGCAACTTCCGGCTGGGCCTCGGCACCCAGGTGCGTACCCATGTGGTGCGGCGTTACGGCGCGGCGTTCGACCATCCCGGCCCACGGCTGCGCGACTACGTGCTGGCGGTCAAGGCGTGCTTCGCCGCCTTCCGAACCGGAAAGCTGGATCATCACGGAGACTTCTACGAGCTGGACTTCATCACCCCGCAGTGGAGTGCGGGGCCGATCGACGCACCCGACCCCAAGGTTGACGTCGCGGCGGTGAATCCGTGGATGCTGCGGATGGCCGGCGAAGTGGCTGACGGCGTGCACGTTCACCCGCTCAGCGAGCCCGGCTACCTGGCGCGTCACGTGGTGCCGAAGCTGGCCGAAGGCGCCGCGAAGGCCGGCCGCTCCCCGTCGGAGGTCGCCGTGATCGTGCCCGCGATGACGATCGTCGGCGACAGCGATGAAGAGCGGCACAAGGAGCGGGAACTGGTGCGGGCCAGTCTGAGCTTCTACGGGAGCACCCCGAATTACGCCTTCATCTGGGATGAGGCAGGGTTCGACGGCACCACCGCCCGGATCCGTGAGAAGCAGAAGGCCGGCGACTTCGCCGGGATGGCCGCGCAGATCAGCGACGAGCACCTTGCCGCGTTCGCCACCGAGTCGACGTGGGATGAGTTGGCAGACAAGCTGATCGGCAAGTACGGGGGAGTCGCGACGCGCCTGGTCCTGTACAACGCGCTCGGCGATCCGGGGCGTTTCGAGCGATACGGCGAGATCGCCCAGCGGATTTCGGCCGGGCCGCACACCCTTCAGGAGCGTTGAGAGGTAGTGCCGTGCTGATCGGGTTGGCCGCAGCGCTGTTGGCCTGTTTCGGCTATGGGGTTGCCTCGGTCCTGCAGGCCTATGGTGCACGTAGTTCTGCTGCAGGGGAGGGCGCCGTCGCCACCCCAGACGGTCGGCCGACGCTGCGCTCGACCGCCAACGCGGTGCTGACCACGGCGTTCATCGCCGGGATGGTCCTCGACGTCATCGGTTTCGTCGGCAACATCGTCGCGGCGCGGCTGATACCGCTGTTTCTGTCGCAGACCATCATCAGCGCCAATCTGGTCGTCACCGCGGTGCTCGGCATAGCCGTGCTCGGCGTTCGCCTCCGCCGCCGCGATTGGGTGGCGATCGCGACGGTGATTGTGTCACTGTGCGTCTTGGGGTTAAGCGCTGGTCAGGCCGGTACAGACACGTCGGGATCCGGGCTGCACTGGGCGCTGATGTTGCTGGCGATGCTGATCGCCGTGCTCGGGGTTGGTCTCATGCGCCTGCTGGGAGCCCGCGTCGCCATCGCCGCCGGATTGGTCGCCGGTGTCCTCTATGGCGTGATGGCCATCGCGGTGCGGGTGGTCGACGGCGTCGATCCGCTGAACTTGCCAGTGCTGCTGAAGGACCCGGCGTTCTGGGCGATCGCCATTGCCGGAGCCGGGGGCTTCTACCTGTTTACCGTTGCTTTGCAGCTGGGTTCGGTGAACGGCGCCGTTGCCGCTCTGGTCGTCGGCGAGACGGTGATGCCCGGCGTCGTCGGCGTGCTACTGCTCGGGGATACCGCACGAGCCGGGCTGGGCTGGCTGGTGGCGTTGGGGTTCTGCACCGCGGTCGCAGGTGCGGTGGCCGTCGCCATATTCGGTGCGGCCGCCCATGGGGAGGCGACCAATCCGGCCGAACGCCGTTAGGGCCTGGCGGTCTTCCAGGGCTGCTCGTTGCGCCGCTGCCGCTCTCGCTCGTTGGCTTGGTCCTTCACCCAGAAGTCCTCGAAACGTTCTCCGGGGTGCACGTTCGGCAGTCGATTCATCAGGTTGGACAGGCCGCGTGGGGGTCTCGCCGGCTCCCATTGGGGAACCACCACACTGAGCGCAGCAAGGCTCTTCAGCACGACGAATACCGTGAACAATGTCCCCGGGGCGTTCGTCGCGGCGATCCCGGCGAATCCGAGCAGCAGCGTCATATGCACGACCATGACGCGGCCCAGGCCGGCGTTGGCAGCGGTCTCGATATCCCGGAAGGACCAACGGCGCAGATCGACCAGATCGGTGAGGAATTCCATCGTCAGGAACAGCAACACCCCCAGGCATCCCCAGCCGACGCTGCGCCAATCCAGATCGATCATCGCGAGCTCGGGCGCACGGTTGTGAATCAGCAGCGCGAGGATGGCCGCCAGGAACACGCCATGGGCTGCGCAGAACACCAGGCTGATCAGGGCGAAGCCGCTCAAGAACGACGAATTGGACGGGCCGCCGGTTCCAGGGCCGCGGTAGCGGAAGTGCCCGTACTTGGGGTTCAGGCGTTGGTGCACAGCGATGCGGGCTATCACCAGCAGACACATTGTGACGTTCTCGAACCAGTACACGACCACGGTCGTTGCGCCCGACCAATGTTGGCCGAACCAGCCGAACGCCGGGACCGCGATGACGCCGAGGACGGCGAACAGATGCAAGGCCGAGAATTTAGAGCGCCGCCGTGAATGCTGCCCCGATTCAGGGCCCGACTCAGGCAGGGTCACGCCTCGACCGACCGACGCTGGCGAACCATTGCATGATCATGGTCGCTTCGAGCTCATCTGCGGGCGAGGTTCACAAACTTTCGGCTCGTGCTCGTGCGCCGTCCAGCACCGCTTCGATCTCGTCCCAGGTGCCACGGATGATCTCGGCCACCGGCAGAAGATCGATGATCCGGGACGACACCTGGCCGGTGTTGGCGACGCTGGCCTCCATGTCGCCGTCGAAGTACAGTTCGGTGATCTTTCCCAGCAGCCGTGAATCCGGTTCGTGTGCAGCGACTCTGGCGGCCAGCCCGGTACGCAGCACCCGCATGGTCGGATTTCCCGGAACGTCGAGCAGCACAGTGCCCGAATCGTTGGCGGCCACGATCGCGTCCTTGAAGTTCGCGTGCACCGCGGATTCGTGGCTGGCCAGCATCCGGGTGCCCATCTGCACGCCCTCGGCGCCGAGCACCAGCGCCGCCGCAGCCGAGCGCGCATCGCAGATGCCGCCGGCGGCGATGATCGGCAGGTCAACGTTTTCGGCGACCAGGGGGAGCAGCACCATGGTCGAGGCGCCCAGCAGTGACTTGAAGCCGCCGCCTTCGACGCCCTCGACCACCAGCGCGTCGACACCGGCGTCGGCGGCCTTGAGAGCGCCCTTGAGGGAGCCGACCACGTGGACCACCGTCATGCCGGCGTCGTGCAGCGGTTTGGTGAACAAGGCCGGGTCGCCGGCGGAGGTGAAGACGTGGCGCACGCCGGCTTCGGTCAGGGTCTCGACAATCGACAGGTCGCTCTTCCAGCCCTGGATCATGAGGTTGGCCGCCACCGGTTTGTCGGTGAGCTCACGCACCCGCTGTAGGTCGGCACGGCCTTCGGGGGTGAGGGTCTCGATCACACCGAGCCCGCCCGCCTCGGAGACCGCCGCGGCGAGTTCGGCGCGCGCGATGTAGGTCATCGGGGCCTGGACGACGGGGTAGGCAACCCCGAGCAGGGATTGGATGCGGTTGGCCACGGCCTATTCAAGCACCCGCGCCGGCCGCACCGTGGATCACCAGGAGCGTGCTATGAGGCCTCGGCCCGCGCGTTGGGAGCGCTGCCCTCCAGCAGGACCCGTGCGACGAGCTCGGGGTCGTCGGCCATGGGCACGTGACCGCAGCCGGGCAGTCGGATGTGGCGGGCCTGGGGCAGCCGCTTCTCGGCGATGCGCGCTTGGTAGGGCAGCAGGATCCGGTCACGTGCGGCCCATGCGACAGTCACCGGGATGTCGGCCGGGATCGCCCGGTCGAACACTTTGGCTGCCGGGAAGATCTTCTTCATGGCGGGAACGGCCCGCCGCATGCCGTTGAGGTCGCCCACGAATTCGTCGGCCGGGATCCGCTCGGGGTGGGCGGAGACCACCCCACCCATCATGTGCCTCGCGCGCGGCGAACGCGCGAGCCTCGGCACCACGGGTGCCAGCAGGCGGGCACTGGTCGTCAGGCAGGTGAAGACCAGCCGGATGTAGGCGAAGTCGAGGGCGTTGTGCCAGTAAGCCGCGGGGGACAACACCGTCGCACTCGAGACCAGGTTGTCTGCGGCGGCCTCCATCGCGATCCGGCCGCCCAGAGAGTTGCCGGCGATGTGCGGACGCTCGAGCCCCAGCTGATCCAAGAGCCCGACCAGTTCTTCGCGCAGGGTTCCCTGTACGTCGTCGTTGCGCACCACAAAGTCATGCGATTCGCCGTGGCCGGGCAGATCGAAGAGCACGACGGTGCGGTGATCGGTCAGGTGCTCCAGCACCGGATACCAGGCCTGCCTGCGGTGCGTGATCCCGTGGACCAGCACCAAGGGCTCACCGGTTCCATGGATCTCGTACTTCAACATGTCGGCTCCTTGTCGCGGACAGTGACTTCGCCCCTGGGCAACGGTAGCCCTGTTGGAGGTCCGGTGGGGACCGGGGACCGAATCCGTGACGACGCCGAGCGACGTCACGTGACGGTTTCAGTTGAGCAAAGGTCCTGCAGGCTACCGGCGGCGACAGGGACGACGACGCTCGTTCGGCTTTAGTGTTGGCTGCTATGGCCGTATTCCGCAGTCACGCGAAGCGCTGGTGCACAGTGCTTCACCTTGCCGTGGCGGCAGCGATGGTGGTCATCCTCGGATTCGCTACCACCGCCGTGGCTCATGCGGCCGCGGCCACCGCGACGTTGTCGGTGACGTCGACATGGCAGACCGGCTTCATCGCCCGATTCACCATCACCAATTGGAGTGCGGTGCCGATGACCGATTGGCGCCTTGAATTCGATCTACCGGGCAATGAATCGATCTCGCACGCGTGGAGCAGCACCGTTGGCCGATCCGGCACGCACTATGTGCTGGCTCCGGTGAATTGGAATCGGATCATCGCGCCGGGCGGATCCGCTACCGGTGGTTTCCGAGGCGTGCTGTCCGGGACGTACTCACCACCGGTGAATTGCATGCTCAACAGGCAGTTTCGCTGCACGTAGCGGACTGTGGACGCACTCGCGGCCGGTCTAGTTGTTGGTGGTTGGTGGGGGTTTGACAAGTCTCCGGAGACAACGGCAGTGGGTAATGCCGGTGGCGGTGGGCCTAGCGGCGATTCTTCGATCCGTTCAGTCGTGCTTCGCCTCGTAGCGCAGCAGGACCGTGCCACCGGGGAAGGTGCGGTTTTCCAGCAGCCGCAGCGAGACCCACGATGGCAGGCCCGGGAAGAACGGCGTCCCGCCGCCCACGGCGGTGGGGGCGATCACGATCCGGTACTCGTCCACCAGTCCGGCCTGCACGATCGGTGCGGCCAGCGTCGCGCCGGCCACTTCCAAGTTGCCGTCGGTTTGGGCCTTCAGCTTCGTCACCACCTCGACCGGGTCGCCGCGCTCCAGTCGGGAATTCCAGTCGACTGACTCCAGGGTCCGTGAGAACACGACCTTGGGCATGGCGCGCCAGATGTGGGCGAAGTCGACGATCAACGGTGGAGCGTCCGGGTCCTCGTCGGCGGTCGGCCAGTAGGCGGACATCAGTTCGTAGAGCCGCCGTCCGTAGAACGACAGCGCGGTTTCTCGCTCGAAGTCGTTCCAGTACTGGTGCAGTTCGTCGCTCGGTTCGCTCCAGTCGATGCTGCCGTGTGCGTCAGCGATGTAGCCGTCCACCGACACGGTGAAGCCGTAGATGAGTCTGCCCATGGGGATCAGTGTGCACCGGCGCGCTACTCGTGGCGACGCGCCGGAGCCGGCCAGCGGTTAGCCGGGAATGCTGCGCTGTAGCGGGTTGTTATGGCGAGGCGTTCGCATTCGCGAACGGATCTGCGCCGCGGAGGGGTTATGGCCTTTGAGCAGTCATCACATCGGGGGAGGATTCTCGTCATCGGGGCCGGCGAACTCGGCGGCAACGTTGTCACCGCACTGACCGACCGGACCGACGCGCCGGCGGTGACGGTACTGCTTCGGCCGTCGGACACAGCCCGGCATGCCCAGCTACGCGACGAGTTCTCGGCCCGCGGGGTCGGAATCGTTGAGGCCGACGTTGCGACGGCGTCGGCGGCTGAGCTGTCCACGGTGCTGGGACAGTTCCACACGGTGGTGAGCTGCATCGGTTTCGCGGCGGGAGCGGGGACCCAGCGCAAGATCACCGAGGCCGCGTTGGCGGCGCGGGTTCCGCGATACTTCCCGTGGCAGTTCGGCGCCGACTACGACGCCATCGGACGCGGCAGCCCCCAAGACCTGTTCGACGAGCAACTCGACGTGCGCGACATGCTGCGCGCCCAGAGCGCCACCGAATGGGTGATCGTGTCGACCGGCATGTTCACCAGCTTCCTGTTCGAACCCGATTTCGGAGTCGTCGACCTCACCACCAATACTATTAACGCGCTGGGCAATTGGGACACCGAAGTCACCGTCACCACTCCGGAGGACATCGGCGTACTCACCGCGGAGATCATCCAGGCCCGCCCGCGTATCGCGAACCAGGTCGTCTACGTCGCCGGCGACACGATCACCTACCGCGAACTCGCCGAGATCGTCGGACGGACTACGGGAGCCCCCGTGACCGGCAATGAATGGACCGTCGCGCAGCTACTGCACGACCGCGACCGAAACCCCGACGACGGGTTAGGGAAGTATCGTGCGGTGTTCGCTCAGGGCAAAGGCGTCGCGTGGCCGAAGGACGGTACGTTCAACGCCACCCGCGGTATCCCGACCACGACCACTGAGGAGTGGGCGCGCCAACACCTCATCGCGAAAGAGTAGAGCTGAAGATATCGCCTCATATCGCTTGGGCCAGGGGGAGAATTGCTGCATGTCGCTGGCGCTGTGGTTCATCGTTGCCCTCCTTGCCGTAGGGACGATCACCGGCGGGTTGCTATGCGGGTGTGGCTGCAGAGGCCGGTACCGCCAGAGGTGATCGAGGCCGCGCACCGTGACGAGGCTGAGGACGAGTAGCCGGGGATCAGGGCGGGACCGGCGCCGCCGAGCGGCGTGAGCCGCGGCCGCCAGTTTCACGCGATGCTGCTGAAAATCGCCGCGACCAGCCCGCCCAGGATGAGTATCCCAACCGTCACCGCGGAGTAGATCGTGCGGAGTCGTCGGTGTCGGCGGGCGCTGTCGATCGCCACGGCGATGCTGACGAGCATCAACGCTGCATAGACCGACAGTCCCACTGTCAGCGTCGCGGCTTCTGCGGCGCCGGCCAGAGTCACTTCGTGCATGCGGCGAGCCTACGGGGGGCAGGATCACCGCCCGAGAGACGGCAGGCCGTCTGCGTGCCTGCGGCTCGTTTACTCCAACGGTTCGGGCGTGAAGGTGACGTCGACACCGCACACGGTCATCGTCACCTGGCTTTCCATCACCATTACCTGCGCCGAGACCCGTCTATCGACCGTCTGAGCCACTTGCTGCACCGGCGCGTGCGGTATCTGCACCACCGACAAGTTCGGCAGGCCCGCCACCTTGGGGCCGACGGTGCGCCACCAGGTGGCCACGCCGGCGGCGAACGGGAACAGCAGCACCTGGTCTGCCTGGTTGGCTGCTTTGGCCAAAGCACGTTCGTCGGGCTGGCCGACGTTGATCCACTCCAGGATCCGGCCGGTGTAGTCGGTGAGCCGCAAGTCTGGTACGCCAGGGGTGGACAAGCCCGCCCCGAACGCCAACTCACCGTCGACGTCGCCGAGTCGGTGTGCGCGCAGCCCAAACGCCAACAACCGCACCACCATCCGCTCATCGGTCTCACTGGGATGACGGGCCACGGTCAGCGTGTGATCGGCGTAGTAACCGTGATCGACATCGGAGACGCCAAGTTCGACTTTGAATACCGTTGCAGAAAGGGCCACGCCCTAGTGTCCACCCAGCCGGGGGACCCTGAGTCGCGAGGCCGGTCTTGGTGCGCATAGCCGATTGCTATTGGATTGCACCGTATTCCTCATTCCTCCGCGGGCCGGTTCATCGACGGCGGGCGATAGGCGAGGGGCGGGTCTAGAAGCGATCTCTTGCGGTCCGGGGTCTGGAAATGCGAAGCGCTGGCTCTGCTATTTGCTGGCGGCGCCACCATGTGGTTGGCACCAGCCGTCTTGATCAGGCGATCGGCGGGGATTGGACGGGCAGCCTGCTCGTTCCGGAGTGAACCTTCTGTCGGTGGGGGGAGGCATAGTGTGGCCCTATGCCACGGGTCATTGAGTTCCGAGACGATGACGCCGGCTATCTCGCGTGGCTCGCTGCCCACCGCGATGGCTACGTAATCAATATCGCGCGCGGTCACAGTCCGACCCAAGCGCGCCTGCATCACGCCGGTTGTCGAACGATCAGTGGTCAGAACCCCCGCGGGGGACCGTGGACCGGACAGTACGTGAAAGTGTGCGCGGAAGATGTGGTCGAGCTAGACCGGTGGGCAATCGACACGCTAGAGCAGCCAATCTCGCCCTGTGGAATGTGTCGTCCGGCTGGCAGTCGCGGACAACCCGGCTCAACCAAACGTATCGAACATGCGGACGGCCGAGCAGACGACTCAGGTGATGATGAACCCGTTATCGGTAGTGCCCGGGGGGACCACCGGCGACCTGCTTCCACGAAACCGAGTGATCAGCCCGTGGCAGCATCGCGGCCCGCGGGGCACTCCCACATCCGTGGTCCAGCGGCGGACAGTCCGGTAGTCGAGGCTTGGGCCGACGACTATATCCGCTTCGAGCACCGTTCTGTCTGGCAAGAGGAGCTGCGGCAAGAGATTCAGCGTCGCTGCGGCCGGCTGGCTCCATCGGCGGGGCAGGTGTTGCATGCCGCGTTTTTTGGCCCCAAACTTCCCAACGCCGATGTTGAGAACCTCGCGCTCTACAACATTGACTCCTTCAAATCCGCAGGCCGCAACGGGATCCGCTTCGAACACGGCGCGGTGGTGCCGTCGGCTCCGGATAACGCTGAGTACGGGTTTGGATACCGGTATGCACTTACGTCAAAGTCGGACACGTTCGCTCACTGGCGGCTGGGACGAACGCTGGCGTCTTTCGACTGGATCGACCTAGGCGCATCCGTCGGCGAAACTCAGGATCACGCCAAGCTGGCACGCGTGTGGCTGGCTCTGGCACGAGCTCGCGAACAGATTGAGCCGAACGGCTTTGGAAGTGGGGTCGCGACGCCATTCGCCGTCAGAGTCAAGATCCGGCCAGCCGACGGGCGACAACCGGTGTGGGGTGGATTGTTGAAGGGCATCTTCGATGGGGTGATTAGCGCGTTCCAGGCACACACCGACATGGCTGTGCTGCCGGAGGTCACAGCCCGACTCGCGGCAATCCTTCAGGCTGACCGAACGGAGATCGAGAAGCACCTGCTTGAGAAGCGCTGGGCCGTCCTCGGTGCCGTGCCGCGGCTCGTCTCGCGGTACCGAAAGGGCGTTAAGTGGGACCCCGCGGACCACTGGTGCGTTGCTGGCGAGCTGATAGCCGCGCATCCGGATGGTCCTCGCTGGTCCGTAAAAGGTGATCTCATCGCGGTCGAACGTTAACTCGCACACGACACCCTGTGTAATACGGTCTCGCTCGGCGGGGGTTTCATCTGATGAACGTGGCGTACTTTACTGGTCACCCGCCATATTCGATTCCGCCGTATTCCTCCACTGGAGGTACCGCGCCAGCGGCTTGGCCAGTTGGTAGGCAGGGAGTCGTCATCTGCCAGCCGGGGGCGTCATTTCATTCCTCGGTCCTGCCCCAGTAACCGTGCGCGGAGATTACTAGGCAGAAAACGCGCCAGGTGCCGACAATCTGCTAGCATTGACAGCAATGCAAGCAATGGGCGAGGGGTGACTGATGGCGACCTTGACGATTCGTGATTTTGACGACGAGCTCAAAGCGGCGCTGCGTGTTCGCGCAGCAGAGCACGGCCGGTCGATGGAATCAGAGGTGCGCGAGATCTTGCGCACGGCATTGGAACGCCCTGTGGGCGGTCCTGGGATGGCAACGCGGATTCGGCAGCGTTTCTCGGGTACTGGGGGTGTGGAGCTTGACCTGCCCAGCCGGACCGAGCGTCCACGTGCTGCGGTCCTTGACGAATGATCGTCTTGGACACCAACGTCGTCTCGGAGCTCATGCGCGCGGCACCGGAACCTGGTGTCGCTAGTTGGGTCGACAGTTTGGATGCGTCCGACATATTGCTGACTGCCGTGACGGCGGCCGAACTGATGTACGGCGTCGCCCGATTGCCGAACGGGCGACGCAGACGGGAGCTTCGCGTAAAGGTCGACGGACTGCTGGCGGAGGATTTCCGGGACAGGATTTTGCCATTCGACGCGCTGGCTGCAACCCACTATGCGGAAATCGTTGCTGACCGGGAGCGTAGCGGGTTCCAGATCAGTATGGCCGATGGGCAGATCGCCGCAATTTGCCGCAACTGGAACGCCGGACTTGCGACGCGCAACGTCAGTGACTTCGTTGACACCGGCGTCGAACTCATCAATCCGTGGGACTTGGCAGCGCCGTAGCCGCTTGGCTCGCAAACCACGCACGCCGGCTGCGAAACGGTGTCAATGAAACATGCTGTAGCACAGCGGTTTAGCAGCGGCAGGCAGCATTTTTCTAGGAGACGGAAGTCAGTGATTTATCAGATGAACATAGCGTACTTTAATTGACATAATGTACGTTATCGGCGTTAGCGATACGGGGTGGGAAGGGGCCGAGTCCAGATCCGCATCGTCGTTTCCTTCGCCGTGTTTGTGGACTCGCCCCTGGATTGCCGCCATGGTCAACCACCGCCCGTCCCGGCGCGGTTGCCCGATGTGCAAACCCACACAAGCGTCGCGGCGATTGCTGCGCATCCACGGAGCCTGCGCAGGTGCGTCGCCGCCTCGGATGTGCTCGCCGCTATTCACGGCGCGGTGCCGGCCACGACTGACCCGGAGTCGCCCCTGCCTCACCCCTGTCGCACCGTGCCAATACGTCACAGTGACGAAATGATTGAGCATGGCCCGGAGCGCCCTATCGACGCGAAATCACTTCTCGGAGTGGCGAATCAGGCGTGAGGCGGGTTGCCGCAACCAAAAGTTTGCATCGTCCGCCCAGCCGCCGGTCCGCAATCAATTCTGCAAGTGGCGAATCAGCTGTGACCACACGCCGCGCAGCGATTCGACGACCTCCTCGGAGTCCTGCGGATGTAGCCCGTTGAAGTTCTTGGCCGGGATCGACAGTTCTATGTCGTCGGGCACCTTAGCGCCAGCGATAGCGAGCGTCTTTCGTGCGTCCGCGTGCGCCCAGGCCGCGCCGTAGCGACCCAGTGCGGTGCCGATCACTGCTGCGGGCTTGCCCAGCAATGCAGCCTCGCCGTAGGGGCGTGAGAGCCAATCGAACGCGTTCTTCAAGACGCCGGGCAAACCGCCGTTGTACTCGGGGGTGACCACCAACAGGGCGTCGGAGTGGGCCGCCTCTGCGCGAAGAGCCTCGACAGCTTCGTCGGCTGGCGCTACGTCGAGGTCTTCGTTGTAATGCGGCACCTCGCCCAGACGATCGAATAGAACCGGCTCGATCTGAGTGGGCGCAAGGTTGATGGCCGTCGCGGCCAGCTGACGATTAAGCGAACCGGATCGCAAACTGCCCACGAGAACAAGAATCCGGGCACTGGGTAGAGATTGGCTCATTGGTTGCAACACATCTCCGCGCTAGCGTTGGAGTGCCGCGGGTTGGGCGGCTCGTTGTGATCGTAGTCAGTAGCGCTGCGCTCCCAGCGGTGAGTTCGCCCATGACGGGCACCACCACTCGCTCTCCCCTCGTCCCCACACTTGCTGAAGCAGTACGTCACAGTGACGGAATGGGGTTCAGTGGAGGCCATTGGCGAATCCAGTTGCAGCAGTGGCCAATCGGCAACCATTGACCCATGACGGGCGGTTCGGCCGCGCACAACTGTAGGGACGGGTTCGGAGCCTCTGGACGAAGTCGTGCGGCCGAACCTGCGTAAGTGGCGGACTTTCGAGCGTGATGATTTCACGTCGCGTGGCGAACGACGCCGGGAACAGCTCGCAACGTACCTCGAGGGCCTTGAGCGCCATGTGTTGAGTTCGAGGAGCAACGGGACCGCCGTCTAGCCCGGACGCGCAACCTCGAGGCGAAAGCCGGCTAGACCTGCGGACTCAGATGTGAGCCATGGCGGCCATCGCCAGGGGCAGATGGCCGCCATGGCCGAGCGCTGCAGTTACCGCGGCGGTGGCGGCGTTACCGGCTGGCAGGCATTGGCCGCCGGGTTCCACCAGTTGCCCGGACCGCAGTTCGGGGGTGCGGTGGGCTGGCACGCGTTGGCACCCGGGTTCCACCAGTTGCCCGGACCGCAGTCAGGGGGCGTGGCGATGGCCACACCAGGTGACACTGCTGCCACGTAGGTCATGGGCGCTAGCGCAATGGCGACGGCGAACGCCATGCGGCGAACGAACACATTCATCGAATCCTCCCATCAGAAGCGTCCACTCGAAGCTGGACGTGATCATGGGACTACTACCCATTCAGGCGGTTTCACAATCACCGGTGCAAGGCATGCCCGAGAAGGCTAGCGAGCGATGGACGTCGTTGCCGGCGCAGAGCTGCTACCCGGAGCGCACCGCAGCTGGATGGCCGCCATTGTCGGGCGCGGCATCCACCAGGTCGTGGTGTACCCCGTAGCGCTGCCGCTGTTGGGCCATCAGCAGCGGGTAGTTGGCCAGCGCACGCCGGGTCCGCAGTTCGTTGACCCCGGGAATGCGCGCCAGCACCTGGTTGACCCCGCCGAAGGCCGGGCCGAGCACCCGCGGCAGGTATTTGAACGGCGTGTCCGCCACGCCCAGGCGGCTGGCGTTGGCATCACCGAGAAACGCCCGGGTCATACCGCTGATGATGTTGACACCCAACCGATGCTTCCAGGATCCCGCGAAGGGCAGCAGCTCGGCAATCTCACGCGCCAGGTAGTCGTGCGTCAGTGCGCGGACGAAGTCGCGATCTTCTTTGTCGGGTTCCACCGCGGTGAGCGCGTACAGCTCGGCGATCCGGATCTGATCGGCTTCGGTTGCCGGATTCAGTTCTTCCGCAACGCCGTTGAGCCGACCAACGTAACGCCAGAAGTGGTAGATGTCGTCGAGTTCTTCTCGCTTATAACGAACACCCAGTTGGTGCATTGCCGCCAGAGCGATTCGGCCGAACTCGACGATGGTGAACGCCATGTAGCTCTGTGGAATGGGGGCACCCCATGCAGCATTGTTCCAGTCGCCTTCGGCGAGCAGATGACGCCGGACGAACGCATGAATGATGCGGACCCGCAATGTCGTGGCCACGCCGGCACCGTGGCGCCGCAGCCCGCCGGGCGTCAGGATCTCCTCCAGCCATGCGCCGACTTCGATCGACCGCACGGCCGCCTGGCTGGTGTAGCGACCGGTCAGCACCAACGGCATGCCGGCGGCGGCGTTCATGGCGCCAGACGTTAACGAGGCCGCACCCAAAACGATGCCGTAGGACGCAGTGTGGCGCACGATATGGCCCGCAGCGCGATCCAGGCGGTCGTGGTCGAGCCAGTCGGGCTCGTGATCGATCTCGTCGAACAATGCCCGCAGCGACTCCGGTGGCGATTCGACCGCGTCGATGCCGTGCTGGAGCGCAGCCCGAAACATGGCCATCCCCGCCCCGCGGGGCAGCGTGGCGAAGTCGGCGACCACGGCATCGGCCAGCGGATCGGCGAGCTGTGTCCCGGCGATCCAGTCCCGGCCGGCCTGGCCGTATCGCGTAATGGCCAGGTCGGCATTGGGGACATTGGGCACATTTGCCATACCGCTATGGAAACATGAGAACAGCTCAGTTACTACTCACTTTTATTTGGGGGTGCCATGCCCGCACAGACACGGTCGCGGCCGCAGCAGCAGCGCGCCCGCGAGATGCGCAGCCGCCTGCTCGAGACCGCCCGTCAGCTGATCGCGCGCCGTGGTGTCGAAACGCTGACCACGCAGAGCATCGCGGACACGGCACACGTCAGTATCGGCACTGTCTACCGGTATTTTCCGGATCGCGCGGCGATCATCGCCGAGCTGGTGGATGCCGCCACCCGCGACATCTCGTTCCAGCTGGTCCGCACTGTTGGACAGGCGATCGACCTCGAGGTCGACGCGGCGGCATTGCTGATCGTCGACACGCTGACGACCGTCTATGAGCAGCACGCCCCGATTCTGCTGGCGGCGCTGACATCCTCATCTTTCGATCTGCCGCCCTACCTCAACCACACCGCGATGGACGAGATCGAGCGCAGCCTGTTGCCGCTGGGCAGCGTGATCCCGAGCCGGTCCCGTCCCGATCTCTCACCCGCGGAGTTGGACGACCTGGTGTTCGTGACCATGGGGGTGACGTCGAGCGCCTGCCTGCGAATCGCCTTGCAGCGGCCCGCGACCGCGGATCGCGAGGCGATGGTGCGGCTGACGGCGACCATGCTGGCGGCCGCACTCAAGGCGCCCGCGGCCGCCTGAGGAACTTTACAATTCTGCGTCAAACTGTCACGCTTGCGGCCGGACGTGGGGCGGGCGAATCCAACCGGAAGGTCCGCCACTCCCCGCGCATCGACGACAAGGAGTCAGCAGGTGGCAGGCACCGAATTCTCCGGCCGCACCATGGTGGTGTCCGGCGCAAGCCGCGGTATCGGGCTGGCCGTGGGACTGGGTGCGGCACGACTGGGCGCCAACGTGGTGCTGCTGGCCAAGACAGCCGAGCCGCATCCGCGCCTGCCCGGCACCGTGCACACCGCGGCAGCCGAGATCGAGAAAGCCGGCGGTAAGGCTCTGGCGGTGGTGGGCGACGTGCGCAGCGAGGAGGACGTGCAGCGCGCCGTCGACGCCGCGGTGGAAAGGTTCGGTGGCATCGACATCTGCGTCAACAACGCCAGCTCCATCGCGACTGAGCCGTCAGAACATTTGTCCGCCAAGAAGTTTGACCTCATGCACGACATCAACGTGCGCGGGACGTTCCTGCTGACCAAGGCGTGCCTGCCGTACCTACGCAAGTCCGCGGCGCCACACGTCCTGACGATCGCTCCCCCGATCAACTTGAACCCGTACTGGTTGGGCGTGCACCCGTCCTACACGCTGTCCAAATACGGCATGACGTTGTTGACGCTGGGCTGGGCCGCTGAGTATGCCGACACTGGAATCGCCTGCAACTGCCTGTGGCCCCAGACCTACATCGCGACCTCCGCGGTGGCCAACTCCCCCGATGGCGGCGAGCTACTGGAGAAGGCGCGCAGCCCGCAGATCATGGCCGACGCCGCCGTGGAGATTCTGCGGCGTCCGGCAGCCCAGGCCAGCGGCCAGTGCTACATCGACGCCGACGTGTTGGCGGAGGCCGGCGTGACGGACTTCTCCGGCTACGGGGGTGGCCCGGAGCCGCTGAGGGACTTCTTCCTCGACCGGTAACGCCGATTCCTCGACCGGTAACGCCGAGCTGGCATTGCCGCGCTGTCAGCGCAGGTAGACCTCGGCACCGCTGGGGTACCCGCCGCCGGTGGTGGTGACATGGACGTGGTCGTAGTGGCCGTAACCGCCGCGCTGGGCTCCGCCGCCGGGTGTGTAGTAGACGCCGCGCCAGATGGCGTCCTGCAGGCCGAACCGGCCGGCGTTCTCCATCACGTAGGCCACGATCGCATCGCCGAGCGCGATGCCCTCGGGGCTGCCCGGGTTGGGCACCATCACATCGAGCGCCAACCCGTTGGGGTGCCAACGCAGCGCATCGGCCCGCACCCCGCCGATCTGCATGATCTCGGGAAAGGCGTCGCTGATGCTGCGAGCGGCCTGGATCGTGCGGACCTGCAGTCCGCGCTCCGGGGCGACTCCCGCGGGCAGGAACCGTGGCACGGTGCGCGTCCGCGAGGCCACGGCGAACCGCGCCGGCGGGCCCGTCTCCGGGGTCGCTATCGGTGCGGCTACCAGCTGCAAACCGCCTGGTGAATTGTCTTCAGCAACCACCGCACTGGATTCTTTCGGCACCGCAGGATTGGCGCTACCTCCCACAGCAAAGAACAATGTAGCTGGTGCGAGGACTGCCGCCATCAATACCGAGGATCGTTTGCGCTGGCTGGCTAACTCGTGTCGGCCCACGGGGAGACACAATACGAGAAATTTGGCTAATAGTCACAAATTTATAAACCTCATAAATTCCTTATTGTTTTGCCCGTCACATCCGAATGGGCGACGGGCGCCACATTGTGTGCGATTCGCGCAGGTGAGCGCGGCCTCGCGCCGGCCTCCCCCGCCTGCAAAGGAAGACCACCTAAGCAGATGGGTCTACACTGCATCTCATGAAATCGACGACCCTCGCCGCAGCGGTCTTGGGCTTGGCCGTGAGCCTGGCGGCGCCCGCTCACGCCGACCCTGACACCGATTTCGCCCGGGAACTGCACACCTACGGCATCTACGGCCCGCGCGACTACAACGCCTGGCTGGGCAAGATCGTGTGCGAGCGGTTGGACAAGGGTGTCGACGGCGACGCGGCCAAGTCGGTTCGCTTCATCACCCCCAATTTGCAGAAGGGCACCAACCAGGCGCAGGCCTGGCAGTTCCTCGGCGCCTCGGTCAACACCTACTGCCCGGACAAGCGGCCGGTGCTGGAGCGCGCGGCCCAGCAAGGCTGATTGGGGGCCTACTCCCCCTGGCCCCGTCGGTAAAGCCGACCTAGGGTCGGTGATAACAGATCCGACCGGTGGGAGGGCTCGCACATGGCCGCAGACAGTACCCTCGACAGCTTCGGTACCCGGGGTCAGCTGAGCGTCGACGACACCACGTATCAGATTCGACGGCTCGATCGCATCGAGGGCTCGGAGCGACTTCCCTACAGTCTCAAGGTTCTACTCGAGAACCTGCTGCGCAACGAAGACGGCCGGCTGGTCACCGCCGAACAGGTCGAGGCAATGGCGGCCTGGGACCCTGGCGCCGCGCACGGCAGGGAGATCGCCTATACGCCGGCGCGGGTGTTGATGCAGGACTTCACCGGAGTGCCGTGTGTGGTCGACCTGGTCGCGATGCGCGACGCCTGTCTCTTATACACATCTGACGCTGCCGA
>NZ_JRMM01000014.1:0-50255 GCF_000972905.1 Mycobacterium sp. UM_Kg27 | reverse complement strand
AGACCGCAGCCATGGCCTGCGTGAACCCGTGAACATCCCGCAGCGCCAGCGGGAATCGGTCGGTGGGGATCAGCTCCTCGGGCAGCAGATGCGCGGCCATCGACGCGACGTTGACGATCGCGGCGCCCTCGGGTGCCACACGGAAGAAGATCTCGTTGACGTTGAGTGTGCCCACGGCATTGGTCCGCATGACGTACTCGGCGTCGCCCATGCTCGGGCTGACCCCGGCGGCGTGGATGACCGCGGTGACGGGTCCGATTCCGGCGGCGGTGTCGAACAGCGAGGCGACCGCGTCGCGATCGGTGACGTCACAGTGCACGGTCACCACGTCGAGTTCCCGCAGCACTCCCGCGGCGGCGTCCAATCGGTCCTGGCGGACATCGCAGAGCACGATCGGCTGCTCGCGACCGACGATCTTCGCGGTGGCCAGCCCCATCCCCCCGGCACCACCGGTGATCACGGAAACCATTGCGCTAGGCCTGCGCCAGTTGCTTGTCGGCGTAGCGGCGTGCCCATTCGGCGCGCGGCCGGATCGACACGTCCACATCGGTGGCCGTCGCCCGTAGCGCTCCCACCGTCGCCCGCTCGCGCGCGGTGTGGGCGAAGGGATCCCAGCCGAAGAACCGGCAGGAGTTCTGCCAGGTGATCTTGTTGATGTCGGCGTCGTCGGCGCCGGCGGCCTCCAGTTCGGCGAGCACCTGCTCGGGGGCGTCCGGCCAGAAGCAGTCCGAGTGCGGGTAGTCGCATTCCCAGGCGATGATGTCGATGCCGATCTCGTGGCGCAGCTTCAGCGACGTCTTGTCGGTGACGTAGCAGGCCAGTGAGTGCTCGCGGAACACCTCGGACGGCAGCTTGGCACCGAAGTCGCGACGCAACCACTTCTGGTTGGTGTAGTGCCGGTCGCTGCGGTCCAGGTAGAAGGGAATCCAGCCGATACCGCCCTCGGAGAACGCGAACTTCAGGTCCGGGTAGTTGCGCATCGCCGGACCCCACAGCAGGTCCTGGGCGCACATCGCCGAGATCTGGGTGGCCAGGATGATCAGGTTGTCGATCGGGGCGTTGGGGGCCATGCTGATCGCCCCGAAGCCGGTGCCGATGTGCAGACACATCACCACGCCGGTCTCCGACAGCGTGCGGAACACCGGGCCCCAGTACTCCTCGTCGTGATAGCTGGGCAGGCCCTCCAGGTGCGGCAGTTCGGGCATGGTGACCGCGCGGCAGCCCTTGGCCGCCACCCGGCGGATCTCGGCGCACATCGCCTCGGGGTTCCAGGTCGGCAGGATGGCGATCGGGATGAAGCGGCCCGGATAGGAGCCGGCCCACTCATCGATGTGCCAGTCGTTGTAGGCCGACACCATCACCAAGGTGACGTGTTCGCGGGTCATGTTCAGGTGGCGCGCGGAGAACCCGGTGAAGGTCGGGAAGCACATCGAGGCGAGGATGCCGTTGCGGCTCATGTCGCGCACCCGTTCGTGCACGTCGTAGACGCCGGGGCGCATCTCGGCGAAACCGGCGGGGTCGCGGCCCCACTCCTCGGCCGGCCAGGACACCACGGCATTGAGTCCGCTGACGCCTTGCGGGCGGCCCTGATACATCCACTGGTCGACGCCTTTGTCATCGGTGACGACGATCGGCGCCTCCGCCTTGTACTTGGCCGGGACATGGTTGAGGAACATGTCGGGCGGCTCCACCACGTGGTCGTCGATGCTGACCAGGATCAAGTCGTCGATGTTCATGGCTCTACTAGTACCCTGGAAAACCGTGACCGTCTCCGCGCGTTCGGCCAGAGATTTTGCAGAACCGGCCAACATCGATCTGCGCCGTGGCGGCCGAGCGCGGGCCGGCAGCTACCTCTACGAGGGCCGGCAACTGGTCACCGGCTGGCATTCCCATGACTTGCACCAGATCGAGTACGCCGTCGGTGGCGTGGTCGAAGTCGAGACCGCCACGGCGCACTATCTTTTGCCACCGCAGCAGGCGGCCTGGATCCCCGCCGGCCTGGAGCATCAGGCCGTCATGCGTGCCGAGGTGCGCACGGTGGCGGTGATGTTCGACCCCGACCTGGTCGCCCACGCCGGCGACCGGGCCCGCATCCTGACCGTTTCGCCGCTGATCCGGGAGATGATGCTGCATTCGCTGCGCTGGCCGATCGAACGGGCCGACGGCGACGTGGTCTCCGACGACTTCTTCCGCACCCTGGGGCACCTGGTCTCTGCCGCACTGGACCACGAGGCGCCGCTGAGTCTGCCCACTTCGGATCATCCGATCGTCGGCGCGGCCATGGTCTACACCAAGCAACACTTGGCGTCGGTGACCGCGGCCGAGGTCGCCCACGCCGTCGCCGTCTCCGAGCGCACCCTGCGCCGTCAGTTCGAAGCGGTGATCGGCATGTCCTGGCGTACTTACCTGCTACACGCCCGAATGCTGCAGGCGATGGCGCTGCTGGCCGCCCCCGACCAGGGCGTGCAACAGACCGCGACGGCCGTCGGCTTCGAGAGCCTGAGCGCCTTCACCCGGGCGTTCACCCGCTTCGCCGGTGAGGCGCCATCGAGCTACCACCGCAGGATCAGCGCACCATCGTGACCACCGGCTATTCAGTTACCGGCGCGGCATAGCTCGGTTTGCCCAGACCCAGTACGTATTGGGCGATCATGTTGCGGAACACTTCGAGGGTCCCGCCGTAGATGCCGACCAGTGGAGCGAACCGGAAGATGTAGTCCGACGCCCCGCCGTCGATGGCACCGTCGGTGTCGATCGGCAGCGCCGAAGAGCTTCCGAGCAGATCCATCAGGTCCGGTGAGACATCGCGCATGGCTTGCGCCAGTGCCACCCGTCCGAAAATGGAGGGAGCCGACAGGGACGCCTCCACCCGAGCGGCGGCCCGTCCCAGCCGGTAGGCCACCGAACGATCCGCGATGCTGCCCGACCGTCCGGCCACCTCGCCCGCCTTGTCGACGGCTACGGCCATGAAGTTCGCCTGGTGCATCATGATCGAGACGTCCTGCAATCCATCAGGATTAGCGTCCACCGCACCGTGTTCGACGTTGAGAGGCTCGCGCAGCACCGTCCAGCCGCCGTTGACCTCGCCGAGCCGGTATTTGTCGTCGACCCGGACGTCGCTGTAGTAGACGATGTTGGTGCGATCGCCGTCGACGGTGCGAAGGCCCTGTATCTCGATCCCCGGAGTGTTCAACGGCACCAGGAACATGGTGAGGCTCTTGTGTTTCCGGGCATCCGGAGCGGTGTTGGTGATCAGAAAGACGTACTGGCAGTTGTGCGCGCCGGTGGTGAACATCTTCGAGCCGTTAATGACCCAGCTGTCGCCGTCGCGCACCGCGCGGGTCTTGCACGTCGCGACGTCGGAACCGCCTTCGGGCTCGGTGTAGCCCAGGCAGAGCCGAATGTGGCCGCTGAAGACCCCGGGCAGGATCTCCTCGCACAGCTCGGGCGAGCCGAAGGAGGCAACCGACCGGGCGACCATCGCCGTGGTTCCCCAGGTGACCCAGGGCACGTGGGCGCGGCGCTTCTCCAGTTCCCAGATGCGTCGGCGCACGCGCGGGAAGCCGCCGTCGGCCTCGGATTTCCATTCCGCCTCCAGGTAACCCGCGGCGCCGAGCGCCAGGTGAACGACCTCGTCGAAGTTGTCCCCGGTCTCGCGATCTCGCCGCTTGACGTCCTCAGTCACATGGGTGGCCAGGAATGTGCGCACCTCCTCGCGGAAAGCCAGGTCGTCATCGGTCAGCTGCGGTTGTGAGAAGTCCATGATGTTCGGTTTCCTATTCGGCTGCGCAGGTGGCGGTTTCACGGGCGGCTGTTTCACGAACGGCGACGATTTCTCCGATGCGGCAGGCGGTGGCTCCGGGGTCACCTCCGGCCAGTGGCCAGCCGCGAGCCCGGACCAGGTAGGCGGTGGCCGCGGCTTCAGCTGACACGCCCAGGCCGCCCTGAATATGCACCGCCATGGTGGCGGCCTTGGCGGCTTCCTCTGCCATGAACACGAAGACCGAGGCCGCCAGTTCCGGACGCTCATCGGGCTCGTTGTCCATGAACCAGCCGGCCCGGTAGGCCAGGTTGCGTCCGGAGGCCACCGTGATCGCCATATTCGCCAGCGGGTGCGAGATCGCTTGCAGAGTGCCGATCGGCACACCCAAGGTGTAGCGGGTCTTGGCGAACTCCGCGGCGATGGTCATGGTCTGCTCCACCATCCCGACCAGCGCGGAGGCCGTCAGCAGTCGCCATTCATCCAGTGCCCGCTGATATTCCGCCAGCGCCTGAGGTCCGCTGGCCAGCACGGTCGCCGCGTCGGCGTCGGCCGGGTCGACCCAGGCCATCGGCAACCGGCCGATGTTGTCGACCCGAGCCGGCCGGGTGGCGAAGGAAAGTCGCACCACTGCATCGCCATCACGGACGATGATCGTGTCGGCGATCGAACCGGTCGGCAGCAGTCGGGGCCCGGCGGTGGCCTCCTGGTGGGGGTCGAACGCAATCAGTCGAGCCCCGCTCACAATGTCGGAGGCGTCGCCGGCGTCCTGCGCCAACCAGCCGAGGCGGCCCAACAGGCGCGCGGCACAGACCTGGTCGATCCAGGGAACCGGCGCAAGCGATCGACCGATCTCCTCGGCGACCAGCACGAGATCGACCAGAGTGGCGCCGTCACCACCGGCCGACTCCGGCAATGCCATGGTGGTGGCACCCATCGCGCACAGCCGCTCCCACAGGTTCTTGTCGAACCCGGATTCCTCTGCGGCACGCACTGTTTCGATTCCGCAGTGCGTGGTGAAGAACTGCCTGTAGGCAGCCTGCAACGCGACGTGGTCCTCGGTCAGGCTGTAGTCCAACCTGCGCAGTTCGAAACGATCCATCTCAGCTCTCCTGTTCGGATACGGTGCCGCGTTCGGCGAAGAAGAAGTCAGCAGCATTGCGGTAGAGGTACTTGTCGAGCACGTCGGGCGGCAGGTCCAGAGCACGCGCCTCCGGCACCACTCGGTCCATCCGCAGCACCGGCCAGTCCGAGGCGAAGATGACCTTCCCGGCGCCCCGGGTGCGCATGAAGTGCAGCAGAGCTTCCGGCAGACGTTTCGGTGACCAGGCCGAGGTCATCAGCCGTAGGTTGCGGTACTTGATCAGCATCCGGATCGCGACGTCCCACCAGGGGTCGGCACCGTGGATCATGCACAGCCGCAGTTCGGGAAAGCGCACGCAGACCCGGTCCAGGTGGATCGGGTGCTGCACCTCACCCGGGATCGGCGGCCCCGGAATGCCGGTGTTGACGCTCAGCGGCAGATCCAGTTCAGCACACTTGGCGTAGAGCGGGTAGTACACCGCGTCACTGGGGGGATACTGGCCGTCGCCCCAGAAGCTGGGTCCCACAACGGCGTAGACCACCGGAAGGTCGTTGACGACGGCACTCAACTCCCGAAGCGCCGGCACCGGACGCAGCAAGTTCATGCCGCCCATTGCCAGCACGAACCGGTCTGGCCGGGCTTCGACGAACTTTCGTGCGGTAACCGACGGCTTGACCAGGTTGTCCATCAAAACGGCTTTGGCCACGCCGTGGGCGTCCATCTCGTCAAGCAGCGCCGACATGTCGACCGGCGCGAACATCGACTCGGGCCCCTTGAAGTAGTCCTCGCGAGTTCTGACCATCCAGGACGGCTGTTCGTTCTCGCCGAAGTGCACGTTCACCAGGCAATCGATGACTTGTGACTGCTCGGTCATGCCGTACTCACCTCATTCACCTGACGTTTGGCCCAGCGGTAGTCGGCCTTGCCATTGCCCAGCCGGCGCACCTGCGCCACCGTGATGAATGCCTTGGGCACCTTGAAGCCCGCCAGCACCGATCGGCAGTGTGCGCGCAATTGCTCATCGCCGGCGACCGAATCTGCAAGCGGGACAACCAGCGCGACCAGCTCTTCGCCCCAGCGCTCGCTCGGTCGGCCCACCACCAGCGCATCGGCCACCCCCGGGTGAGCGCGCAGCACGTCCTCGACCTCCTCGACGAACACCTTCTCCCCGCCGGTGTTGACCACCAGGGAGTCGCGGCCGAACAGCCGCAGTGTGCCGTCCTTCTCGATGCTGGCGCGATCGCCCGAGATCACCATTCGCTGGCCGTCGATCTCGCCGAAGGTGCGCTGTGTCGCGTCGGCGTCGTCGAAGTATCCGAGCGGGATCCGGCCGGTCCGCACCACCCAACCCACTTCCGCCTCACCGGGTTCCAGAAACCGGGTGCGGTCCTGCGAGACCACCGATCCCCCGGTCCGCAGATCGAAGGTGTCACGCCGCGCATCGCGCTGGCTGCGCCCAAAGCCCAGATTGCCGGTCTCCGAGGAGCCGTACCCGTTGATCAGGGTGATCTGCGGGAGCAGTTCGAGCAGCGCCGCCTGGTACTTCGGATTGGTTGCGGCACCGCCGGTTCCGATCGAGTGCAAGGAAGACAGGTCATAGGAACCCCTGCGGAGTTCGGCGACCAGTGGCGCGGCGTAGGCGTCGCCCACCATGGTCATCAATCCGACCTTCTCCCGCGCGGCGGTTTCCAGCACCGAACGGGGGTCGAACCTGGTGCGGGTGTCGTTGAGGATCACCGTCTGACCGTTCAGGATCGCCGAGAATGCGGTCCACAGTCCGGCGGCGTGCATCAGCGGCGACAACGCGAACCAGGGCGCTCCGGCGTGCTGCACCTTCTGGTGGATCTCCGCCGCGGAGGCGTGGTCGTCACCGACCATCGACGACACGTAGATGTCGCTTTGTCGCCACAGCACGCCCTTCGGGCGCCCGGTGGTTCCCCCGGTGCAGATCATCAGCAGATCGTCCGGGGACGGCGTCACCGGCTGATCGGTATTGCCCTGCGCCAGTGCATCGTCCAGCGATACCGCGTCGAGTCCGAGGCCGGCGACACCGTCGTCGATCCGGATCAGCAGCTCGGCGCCGGATCCGCGAAGCGTGTCAGCGAATTTCGTCTCGAGGCTGGCGTGGTAGATCACGGCTCGGGGACGCAGATAGTCGAGCAGCTCACCGGCCTCGGCCGGGGTGTAGTAGTGGTTGACGTTGACCGGCACCGTGCGGGCTTTGAGACAGCCGATCACCATATCGGGATAGAGGTCATTGTGCATGAGCAGCGCGACCCGGTCCTGACCGCACTCCCAGTTGCGCAACTGCGGTCGTTCCCGCTGGGCGCCGAATCCGCGGCCGGCCAGGTAGTTGGCCAGCCTGCGGGTGCGCTCAGCGGCTTGCACGAAGGTGCTGCGCCGGTCCCCGCAGATCGTCATCGCCCGGTCGGGCACGGTCTCGGCGATCGCGTCGAGGACCGCGCCGAGGGTCCATTCGCCCACCGTCAGACCGAAGCTGCCAGGTGGGCGACGCCCGGTGCAGTACGGTTCGGATCACCCAGCAGAGTCAATGCGTTGTCCCGCATTACCATTCGGGTATCTTCCGCACTGAACTCGGGGAACTGCGGGATGTCGGCGGTGAAAGTGGTCGGGTCGGCCAACCCCTCGCCGTGTGGCCAGTCCGAACCGAACAAGATCTTGTCGACGCCGATGGTGTCGGCCAGTAGCTTCACGTCGTCCTCGTAGTAGGGGGCGATCCAGACGTTGTTGCGCAGCTGCTCGATCGGATCTTCCTTGTAGTGGTACGGCGCGTTGTTGGCCGACTTCTTCAACCGCTTGATCAGCCGGTAGACGAAGTAGGACCCGTTTTCGATGCTGACCACCTTGAGCTTGGGGTGACGGGTGAACACCTGGTGCACGATCATCGAGGCGATGGTGTCGTGGATCGCGCGATCGTCCATGATCACCATGTCCAGCGGGTCGCGCTTGCCGAATCCCTTGAACACACCGCTGCCGCCCCACAACGCCGGGATCGCCATGTAACCGGAGTCGGACAGGTGGAACACGACTGCGACGCCCGCCTCGGCAAGGCGCGCCCACACCGGGTCGTGCACCGGATCACCGAGAGACCTGGGCGCAACCTCGCCGGGCACCGGCGCCGGGCGCACACACACCAGCTTGGCGCCGCGGCCGATCACGAATTCGACTTCCTCGACCGCCTTCTCGGGGTCGGCCAGCGAGATGATCGGTGCGGATATCACGCGGCCGTCGGGACGGTCGAAGCCCCAGTCCTCGTCGAGCCACAGGTTGAACGCGTGCACCGACGCAATGGTGGCGGGGATGTCGTGCTTGAGCCCCTCCTCCACGCCACAGGCGAAGGTCGGCAGCATGAACACCGTCTCCAGCCGCTGCCGGTCGAGCACCTGCACGCGGGCGTCGCGGTTCTGGTATTCGGGATGGTCGGAGAGCCGGTCGAGCTTCATCAATGACGCCGGGTCGACGCCTTCGGGAATCTCGCCGCGGAACAGCAGATCCAGGCAGCCGGGTTCGATGATCGGATCGAAGTTCGGGTTCGGGATGAAGTGGTTGACGACCCCGCCGAACACCGCCAGGGTGCGCTTGCCGTCCTGCACCATCTGGACACCGCGGCTGCGGAATTCCTTGGGGAGGTGTCGAGTGAAGGCGTCCAGCGGTTCGTAGTAGTGGTTGTCGACGTCGACGGCCAAGTACGGGAGCCGTTCAGTTGCGGCACTCATGCGCTCAACCTTTCTTAACTGAGAGGTGGGAAGTTCGGCGGTCGCTTCTGAAGGAAGCTGGTGATTCCCTCGATGAGGTCGGGCCGCGACAACGACTCATACATCAGGGTTTCGGCACGCGCGCTCACCGCGGCGACGTCGTCGAGCGCATCGCGGTAGGCCTGACCTTTGATCACCGCCAGCGATGCCGGTGAGCAGTTGGCGGCGATGTCGCGCGCATAGTCCACGGCACGTTCCAGCAGCAGCTCGGGCGCCACGACATGGTTGACCAGACCGAGCTCGCGGGCTTCCTCGGCAAGGAAGGTGCGTCCGGACAGCAGCAGGTCCATCGCCGCGCCCCAGCCGACCAGTCGCGGGAGAATCCAGGTGATCCCGTGTTCGGCAATGAGCCCGCGCCGGGTGAAGGCGGTGGTGAATTTCGCTCCGGCGGCGGCGAATCGGACGTCGCACATCAGGGCGTGGGTGAGCCCGATCCCGGCGCAGGAGCCATTGATCGCCGCGATCACGGGTTTGCGCAGTTCGATCAGAAAATGCGGGGGACGATCCCCGACCACCTGGGCCACATCGGTGCCCGCGGTGTCGGCATCGGGATTCTCCAAGCCGGTGGCGGGCCCCAGGTCGGCACCGGCGCAGAAGCCCCGGCCGCTGCCGGTCACCACGATCGCGCGCACCGCAGGATCCGTCTCTGCGTGATCGATCGCGGCATAGAAGCCGGCGGCGATGTCCGGCCCCCAGGCGTTGAGCCGCTGCGGGCGGTTGAAGGTGATCACCCCGACGCCGTCGCGCACGTCGTAGCGCACGGCGGAGTCCCCAATGGGGCCCGCTTGGATCAGCGTGCCGTCGTCGGCAGCGGTCATCGATCCTCCTCCGCAGCCCACCGGAAATTGTTCTTACTGTATACCTTTCAGTAGCGTCTTCCGCAAGCCGCTGGAACGCCGCGTGCCAGCAGGTCAGAGGCGCCTTCAGGTGAAATCCGAGCCGCCGTCGACGTTGACGTTGGCGCCGGTCATGTAGGCGTTGCGGCGCGAGGCCAGGAACGCTGCGACCGCGCCCACTTCGTCCGGCAGGCCGGCCCGCGGCAGTTGCGCCGGGTGGCCGAAATGCTCGGCGATGGCCGCCATCAGCCGATACGGGTCCACGCCGCCGGAATCGTCCACCCCGACCGAGCGGGCCCAGCCGACCAGTGCTTCGGAGGCGACGCTTCCGGGCGAGACCACGTTGACCAGAATCTCGTCGGGCGCGAGCAGCAGGGCCAGGTTCTTCGAGATGCTGTTCACCATCGCCTTGGCCGCGGTGTAGGCAACCAGGACCGCGCTCTGGCGCTGCGTCGACTGCGCCGAGAAGTTGACGATCCGGGCCCATTCGGCGTTGCGCAGCAACGGCAACGCCGCCCGAACGGTATGCACCAACCCCATCGCACCCTGGTCGATCGCCCGGCGCCACTGTTCATCCGTGAGATCTTCGAAGGTGCCCTGCACGTCGGGACCGGCCGCGTTGATCAGGATGTTGAGTTCGCCGTCCCAGCGGCTCCCGAGTTCGGCGAAGGCCTCCTGCACGCGCTGCTCGTCACAGGCGTCGGCGACTATTCCGATCGCCTCCGGACTACCGCGCTCCCTCAGGTCGTCGCACGCACGGTCCAGGTCGGCAGTCGAGCGTGCCATGACGGCCACCCGAGCCCCGTCGTCGACCAAACAACGAGCGGTGGCCAGTCCCATCCCCCGGCCGCCACCGACGACGACGGCGCGCGCGTTGCGCAGACCCAGATCCACGACCGCAGCCCAGCGTCAGGCGCCGGTCCAGTTCGGGGCGCGCTTCTCGGCGAACGCGATGGCGCCCTCCCTGGCGTCGTGGGAGGTGAACACCGGCGCGATCAATTCGCCCTGCTTCTGCCAGATCTCATCCTGGCTCCAGCCAGCGGACTTCACCATGATCTCCTTGGTCACCGCGACGGCCAGCGGACCGTTGGCAGTGATCCGCTCGGCCAAGGCGATGGCGCCGTCCAGCGCTTCGCCCGGTTCGGTCAACACATTGACGAAACCCCACTGGGCTCCCTGTTCGGCGGTGAAACTCTCACCGGTCAAAGCCAATTCGAGCGCCTTCTGATAAGGAATGCGATGTGGCAACCGCAACAGGCCACCGCCGGCGGCCACCAGGCCCCGCTTGACCTCCGGGATGCCGAATTTCGCGTCCTTGGCGGCCACCACCAGGTCGGTGGCCAGCACCAGTTCGGTGCCACCGGCCACCGCGTGTCCTTCGACCGCGGAGATGAGCGGTTTGCGCGGCGGGCGCTCGGTGAAGCCGAGCCCACGCCCCGGGACGTAGGCCAGCTCCCCGGCCGCGAACGCCTTGAGATCCATTCCCGCACAGAAGTTGCCGCCGGCTCCGGTGAGCACGCCGACCGACAGTTCTCCAGTGTCGTCGAGTTCGTCGCAGGCCGCGGCCAAACCCTCGGCGACCGCCTTGTTGGCCGCGTTGCGCGATTCCGGCCGGTTGATCGTGATGACAAGAATCCGTCCGCGACGCTCGCGCAGTACCGCTTCTGACACGGCTCACCCTTCAGGCGTTGTGACAAGGTATATCAAAATGCTTACCATAGGCTTTACGGTAAGAGAAGCTCATTACCCCGCGCAGGCGAGCGGTACAGGTAGGTTTGACGGCTAGGTTCAACGACGAAGAATCCGGCCGTGCCGACCAGAACTGGAGGTAACCGCAGTGGCAAAGCAGCCAGTCGCCGAGAAACGGCAACGGCGCGAACGCGGATCGATCAACCCCGATGACATCATCGACGGCGCCTTCGAGCTCGCCGAACAGATCGGGGTCGACAACCTGAGCATGCCGTTGCTCGGCAAGCATCTCGGCGTCGGCGTGACGAGCATCTACTGGTACTTCCGCAAGAAGGATGACCTCCTCAATGCCATGACCACCCGCGCCCTGCGCCAGTACACGTTCGCCACCCCGTACGTGGAGGCCAAGGACTGGCGTCAGACGTTGAGCAATCACGCGCACAGCATGCGGTCGACGTTTCTCGGCAACCCGATCCTCTGCGACCTCATCCTGATTCGGGCCGCACTGAGCCCGCGGGCCGCACAGCTCGGCGTGCAGGAAGTGGAGCGCGCGATCGCCAGCCTGGTGGAGGCCGGCCTGTCGCCGCAGGACGCCTTCGACACCTATTCAACGGTCTCGGTGCATATCCGCGGGTCGGTGGTGCTGCAGCGCCTCTACGAAAAGAACCGGGCATCGGATGCCGAGGGGCCCTCCGATTTCGAGGAAGCCCTGGTCATCGACCCGGCTGTTACCCCGCTGCTGGCAGAGACCACCCGGCAGGGCCACCGAATCGGCGCGGCCGACGATGCCAACTTCGCTTACGGCCTGAACTGCATCCTGGATCATGCCGAGCGGCTGATCGAGCAGAACAATAAGCCGGCGCGGCGCCGCGCCGCGCCGGCTAAAGCCCGCTAAACCTCGATTACCACCGCGCCGCCCTGGCCTCCACCGGCGCACATGGCGGCCACACCGATGCCCCCGCCGCGTCGCTTCAGTTCGTAGAGCAGCGTGGTCACCATCCGGGCGCCGGATGCGGCGATGGGGTGGCCGAGGCTACAGCCGCTGCCGGAGAAGTTCACCAGCTCTTCGTCGATGCCGTATTCCTTGCATGCCGCGATCGGCACCGAGGCGAAGGCCTCGTTGATCTCCCACAGCGCGACGTCGCCGACGGACAGCCCGGCCCGCTCGAGCACCTTGCCGATCACCTTGACGCCGCCGAGCCCGGTGTCGCGGGGAGCGACACCGACCGAGCCCCAGGCTTTGACTGTGCACATGACGGTCAGGCCGTTGTCGCGGGCGTAGTCGGAGTCGACCACGGCGACCGCGGCCGCGGCGTCGTTGGTGCCGCTGCTGTTGCCGGCGGTGATCGAGAAGCCCTCGATCTCGGGGTGCAGCACCTTCAGGCCCGCCAGCTTCTCCACGGTGGTTTCGCGGCGCGGGAACTCGTCGACCTTGAACTCGGTCACCGAGCCGTCGGGCAGTTCGACCTTCAGCGGGATGATCTCGTCGACGAACTTTCCGGCGTCGATCGCGGCGATCGCCCGCTGGTGCGACCGCGCGGCCCAGGCGTCCATCTCCTCGCGGGTGATGCCCGCCGCCTGCGCGGTGTTCCATCCCACCGTGATCGACATGTCGCGGGTGGGTGCGTCCGGGGTCTCCGGGTGAGTCGGGGGCATCCAGCGCTCCTCGAACTTCAGCTCGGGGCCGGGGATGCGCCAGTTCGTCAGCGGCGTCATCGACAGCGACTGCACGCCGCCGGCGATCAGCACCCGCTCCATGCCGGAACCGATCTGCGCCGACGCGTTGCCGATCGCGGTCAGGCTGCCGGCGCAATGCCGGTTGACCGACTGGCCGGGAACCGACTCCATGCCGCACGCAGCAGCCGCGTAGCGAGCGAGATCGCCGCCACCGTAGTGGGATTCGGCGAAGATGATGTCGTCGATCTCGGTCGGCTCGATGCCGGCCCGGCGCACCACCTCGGGCAGCACCGTGGTGATCAGCGTCTCCGGGGGCGTGTTGACCAGCGTTCCCTTGAACGAGCGTCCGATAGCCGTGCGAACGGCGCCGACGATGACAGGTGTAGACATTTTTCCGACCTTACATTATTCACTGTTTTTGTAAAGCTACTCGCCTGCTTCACGCGTGCCGATTCTCACGGCTCCGGCACGTGGAAGTGCTCGTCGCGCAGCCGGAACGCCTCCTTGGTTCCGTGCTGCGCCCGGGTCTTGACGAAGTTGAACTCGCCCGGAGCGAACTGCAGGTTGGTGCCATAGGCATGAAACAGATAGCTGGCCACCTCTTCGCCCTGATACGCCTGGCTCTGCTCGACGAGCCGAAACGCCTCCTTGGCGATGACGACGCCGTCGGCGGGCATCTTCGCGGCCTTGCACGCCCAGTACCGGGCTCGCGCGGTCACCGCCGCCGGGTCGCAGGTCTCGGTGAACACCCCCAGATGTTCGACCGTCGCGGCCTCGACGATGTCCCCGGTCAACAACAGCCGCCGCGCCAGCACGGGCCCGAGGCGATGAAAGAACAGGTGCAGGCTGCCCAGCGCCGGGCCCAGAAACCGGGTCGCGGGCATACCGATCTTGGTGTCCCTGGCGATCACCGAGATGTCGGTCATGAGCGCCATCTCGAAACCACCGCCGAGCGCATACCCGCTGATCTCACCCACCGTGACCTTCGGAAAGCCCATCAAATTGTGATAGAAGCCGAAGGATCTGCGGTCCACGGCGAGCCGGCGGCGCTGGCTCGGCCGGCCCTTGGCCGCAGGCTGCGCGGTCTGCGCACCCTCGCCGTACCAGCCGTAGGCGTTGTTCATGTCGGCCCCGGTGCTGAACACTCCTTCGCTGCCGCGCAGCAGCACCACCACCAGATCGTCGTCCTCGGCGACCCGGTCCAGACAGCGGGCGACCGCGTCACGCATGCCGGCATCGTAGGAATTGCGCCGACCGGGGTTGTTCAGCGTGATGGTCGCGATGCGCCCGTCGGGGTCGACATCGAAGAGCACGCGATCGTCGGTGGTCTCGGCTGCGCTCATCGGTGGGACCCCTCATCTCGTCTGCGGCCGAATCGAATGGCACTCAATTTGTCCGGCGGCGCCGCCGCGGTGGTGACCTCGCCGGTGCACAGCAGCTCGCCGTCGTGAAGGAGTCGCGCCGTGGAGGCGATCCCCCGCTCAACCTCGGTACGCACGATGTCGAAGTCCAGCTCGGTGAGGATCGGCGTCGGGCGACGGTAGGTGACCAGCAGTGAGCGGGTACGTCCGGCCACGCCCGCTGCACAGCTCTGATGCTGGATTACGCAGTCGAAGAACACCCCGAGAAAACCGCCGTGCACCAGGCCCGGAGGCCCTTCATAGGGCAGCGGGAAAGTAACTGTCCCCGAAGCGTTCTCGCTATCGAGGTGGTCGAACCGATACGCCGGGAAACAGGGGTTGAACGATCCGACATCGAATGCGTGCGCCAGGTAGACGCGACCGTCCGGGCCCTCAGCCGATTCCAGGCGGGGCATGGCCTGCACCGGGGCAACAGCAGCAAGTTGCCGCTCCCAGTCAGCGAACTGGGTCAGCATGTCGTCCACCGCCGGGTGCGGGTTTTCCAGGGCCAGCAGCAGCCCGGTCAGGCGCCGCATCGCGCCGGCCACCGCAACGGTCTGCGCCAGCGGCAGTTCGCCGAACCGGGCGGCATCGCCAGTCGAGACCACAGAGTTCCCCGAACCGTCCGACATAGGCCTTTCTCCGCCGAATCGCGCTAATCGTATAGCCTACTGTAGCTATCACGATATAGCGTTGAAAGGTGGACACCACCGTGGCCGAATCCCCCGACTCCGAGTCCGACTCCGCCCCCGACGGCGCGGTGACGGCGCTGCGTGACGGCGCGCTGCTCCGGCTCACCCTGGCGCGCCCGGATCGCCGGAACTGCCTGAGCGCACCGATGACCGATGCACTGGTCCGGGCCCTGACCGAGGCGTCGAGCGACGACACGTTGCGCGCCATCCATATCCGGGGTGCCGGCGATGACTTCTGCGCGGGCGCCGACTGGGTCGCGACCAATGCCGGCGGCCAGCGTCCCCGCACCGGCGATCTGGTGCGCCGCGTCCCGCACGCCGCGCACCGGGTGATCGAACTGCTGCAGACCATCCAGTTGCCGGTGGTGTGCAGCGTCCGAGGCTGGGCGGTGGGTCTGGGCTGCAATCTGGCGCTGGCCGCCGACTTCACGGTGGCCGCCACCGACGCGGTGTTCTGGGAGCCGTTCGTGGCGCGCGGCTTCAGCCCCGACTCGGGATCGACCTGGCTGCTGCCCCGTCTGGTGGGACTGGCTCGGGCCCGACGCATGTTGCTGCTCGGCGAACAGGTCAGCGGCGCATCCGCACAGGACTGGGGACTGATCCACCAGGCGGTGGCGCCGGCAGACGTCGACCGCGCCACCGAAGAGCTGTTGACCACCTTGGCGCAGGGACCCACGGTCGCGATCGGCCTGGCCAAACAGGCGCTGCATTACGGGCAGCAGGCAACGCTGCCGCAGGCGTTGACCCAGGAGCTGTTCAATCTTGAACTCAGCTGCCGTACGGGAGATTTCAAAGAGGGCCTCGCCGCCTTTGCGCAGCGTCGACCGCCTGACTTCACCGGCCGATGAGAAGGAAAGAGACGGCAATGCCGACATTCGACACCATCGACTACGACGTACGCGGGCACACCGCCACCATCACGCTGAACCGTCCTGAGGCGCTCAATGCGCTCAGCCCGCACATGGTCACCGAACTGCGGACCGCCTATGCGCAGGCCGAGAGCGACGACGCGGTGTGGGTGGTCATCGTCACCGGCAACGGGCGGGCGTTCTGCACCGGCGCCGACGTGAAGGAGATCCCCGGCGACGGCAAGGTGATCAATGAACGGCCGTATCTTTCCACCTACGACCAATGGGAGGCGCCGCAAGAGGGCACTCCCCCGTTCCGGACGATGGCCAAACCGGTGCTGGCGGCCATCAATGGGATCTGTTGCGGCGCAGGGCTGGACTGGGTGACCACCTGTGACATCGTGATCGCCTCGGACCGCGCGACGTTCTTCGACCCGCATGTCTCGATCGGCCTGGTCGCCGGGCGCGAAGTGGTGCGGTTGGCCCGAGTACTGCCCCGCTCCATCGCGCTGCGGATGGCCATGATGGGCAAGCATGAGCGCATGGACGCGCAACGCGCCTACGACCTCGGCATGATCAGCGAAGTGGTGGAGCACGACCGATTGCTGACCCGCGCACACGAGATCGCCGATGTGCTGAACTCCAACGCACCGCTGGCGGTACGCGGAACTCGGCTGGCGATCCTCAAGGGCTTGGACCTGCCGCTGCACGAGGCGGAGATGCTCGCCGAGTCATTCCGGGAACGCAACCTGCACACCGAGGACTCCCTGGAGGGACCCCGAGCCTTCGTCGAGAAGCGCACACCGGATTGGCAGTGCCGATGAGCACTGAGTTCACCACCATCCTGCTCGACTTCGATCGCGCCGCACGCGTCGCCACCATCACGTTGAACCGGCCGGACCGGCTCAACGCGTTCGACCGCACCATGTGCCAGGAGGTGGCAGCGGCATGGCGGATCGTCAAATTCGATACCGAGGTCAACGCCGTCGTGCTGCGTGCCACGGGTGACCGAGCATTCAGCGCCGGCCTGGACATCAAGTCCTCCTACGGCCAGCCCGACAACGTCTGGAACCACGAAGATCCCGGCGAGTTGCTGAGCCCCAAGTGGCAGAAGATGTTCAAACCGGTCATCTGCGCCGTCCAGGGCATGTGTACGGCGGGCGCGTTCTACTTCCTCAACGAGGCCGACGTGGTGATCTGCTCGGACGAGGCCACCTTCTTCGACTCCCACGTCTCCGCCGGACTCGTCTGCGCGCTGGAGCCGATCGGGCTGATGCGCCGAATCGGGCTGGGCGAAACCCTGCGGATCGCGCTGATGGGCAACGATGAGCGGGTCAGCGCCGACACCGCGTTGCGCATCGGCATGGTGACGGAAGTCGTGACTCGAGAACAGCTTTGGGATCGAGCACACGAGATTGCCGCCACGATTGCGGCCAAGCCGCCGTCGGCCACCCAGGGCACGGTGAAGGCCATCTGGGAATCCCTGGACAAGCCGTACCGCGCCGCCCTGGATCAGGGCCTGATCTACACCAGGCTGGGCAACCCGCTGGGCCAGGCCGAACTCGAGGCGCTACCGCCGCACCCCGCCGCCCCGCCGCGGATCCGCTGATGGCACATCCATTGAGCCGGCGCATCGCCGCGGTGCTCGATCTGGCACCCGAGGAACCGGCATTGCAGTACGACGGCCGCTGGTATTCCTGGTCGCAACTCGGAGCCCTGACGCAGCGCATCGCGGAACTGACGCCGGCCGGTGCACGAGTCGGGATCCTGCTGCGCAACCGGCCCCCACAGGTAGCCGCACTGCTCGGGGTGTTGCTGGCCGGGGGCTGCGTGGTGGTGATCAATCCGTCCCGCGGCGACGACCGCACCCGCAGCGAAATCGATGCGCTGGAACTGCCGGTGATCATCGGGCAGGCCGATGATCTGGCCGCCCTGGTCACCGCGACACCGCGCACCACGCTGGTGACGGTCTCCGATCTCACCGCCAACCCGCAGATCACCGTGGCCAGCGAGCCCAACTCCGGCCCCGGGCGCCCCGGCGTGGCGGTGTGGATGCTCACCAGCGGAACCACCGGGCCGCCCAAGCGCGTCGACCTGCGCTACGACATGCTGGCGCACAGCGTGATCGGCCCCGACCCCGAGCATGCCCCGACACCGACGCAGTTGCGCCGCGGCATCGCGATCGTCAACTCGCCACTGGTGCACATCGGCGGCGTGTACCGGGTATTGCAGTGCATCGCCGAGGCACGATCCTTTGTCCTGTTGGAGCGATTCGAGCTGCACCGCTGGGCCGAAGCAGTACGAACCTGCCAGCCGCGCGCGGTCTCGTTGGTGCCGGCCGCGTTGCGCACGGTGCTGCATTCGGACCTGACCCGCGAGGATCTGGCCGGCATCCGTGCGGTCACCTCGGGCACTGCCCCACTGTCCGCCGACGACGCCGACGCGTTCACCGCCAAGTTCGGCATCCCGGTTCTGACCTCTTACGCGGCAACCGAATTCGGTGGCGGCGTGGCCGGCTGGACGCTGACCGACTACCAGAAGTTCTGGCAGGACAAACGCGGCAGCGTCGGGCGCGCCAGCCTCGGCGCGCAACTGCGCGTGGTCGACGACACCGGCGCCGAACTCGGCGCCGATCAGCCCGGGTTGCTCGAGGTCAAGCCTGGCCAGCTGGGGCCCACCGCGGATTGGATGCGCACCACCGACTTGGCTCGTATCGATGCCGACGGCTTCCTGTGGATCCTGGGCCGGGCGGATCAGGCCATCATCCGTGGCGGATTCAAGGTGTTGCCCGACGATGTGCGGGTAGCGCTGGAGGCCCACCCGGCGGTCCAAGGCGCCGCCGTCGTGGGCCGCGCCGACGAGCGTCTCGGACAGACGCCGGTGGCGGCGGTCGAGCTGCGCTCAGGTGCCGTCACCGACGCCGCGACGCTGACCGAATTTCTGCGCGGCCGGCTGGCCGGATATGAAATTCCCACCGAGATCGCGATCGTCGACGTCATCCCGCGCACACCGTCGGGCAAAGCCGACCTGGGTGCGGTTCGGGACCTGATCGGCCTGGCGAGCAACCATGCTCGCTGAAACCCTGCCGCAGATCCTGCGCACCCAAACGCGGACCCGCGGTGCCCACCCCCTGCTGATCTGCGACAGCGAGCGGATCAGCTACGCCGAAGCCGAGCGGCGCTCGGCGCAGCTGGCCCTTGAGTTGATCGAACTCGGGGCGGGTCGAGGCACTCATGTCGGATTGCTGTACCCCAACGGCGCTGCCTTCGTGGTGGGCATGCTCGCCGCGGCACGCATCGGCGCGGTGGTGGTTCCGTTCACCACCTTCGCAACGGTTCCGGAGTTGCGTCATCAACTGGCACACAGCGACGTACGCATCCTTCTCACCGCCGACAACTATCGATCACACGACTACCGGCAGCGGCTGACCGAAGCGCTGGCCGACGTCGACCTGCACAGCACCGCACCGCTGTTCAGCGTGCACGCACCTCAGCTGCGCCGGGTGGTGTTCGGCACCGCGACCCCGGGGCACAGCGGCGCCGGACTCGGCCAGCTCGCAGCCCTGGAGGACGAGGTCGACCCCGGCGATCCGCTGTGCATCGTCTACACCTCGGGCTCCACCGGCGCACCCAAGGGCGTGATACACACCCACGCAGGGCTGCTCGGCCAACAACGCGACCTGAATGCGCTGCGTGGACTGACGGCGAGCGACATTCTGTTCAGCAACTCGCCCTTCTTCTGGATCGGCGGCCTGGCCTTCTCACTGCTGTCCAGCGTGCTGGCCGGATCGACACTGCTGTGCTCCAACGCCACCGACCCGGCGGACACACTGGATCTCCTGGAGGCCGAAAAGCCCACAATGGCCAATGGGTTCATCACCGGAATCGCGGCCCTGAGCCACCACCCCAGCCTTGGCCGCCGCGACCTGTCCACACTGCGCCGCGGCAACCTGTACCCGATCATGGCGCCGGACGCCCGCCCCGCCGACCCCGAGCTGCGACACAGCATGCTCGGGATGACTGAGACCGGCGGACCCGTGCTGCTCAGTGCCGATACCACCGATCAACCCGAACACCGCCGCGGCAGCTTTGGAAAGCCCGCGCCGGGGTTCGAGTGCCGTGTCGAGGACGGAGAACTGTGGGTCCGCGGCCGCTACCTGATGCAGCGCTACCACAAGCGCAGCCGCGAGGAATGCTTCGACGCCGACGGCTGGTTCCACACCGGAGATATGGTCCGCACCGACACCGATGGCTTCTACTACTTCCTGGGCAGGCGGGACAGGTTGATCAAGACCGCCGGGGTCAACGTCTCGCCCGCGGAAGTGGAACAGGCCATTGCCAGGGTCACCGGCGGATCGGTCGCATATGTGGTCGGCGTCCCCGATCCCGAACGCGGCAGGTGGTGGCCGCGGTGATCGTGCGCGGCACCGACGATGCCGACCTCGACGCGTTGCGCCGGCTTCTCTCTGAACAACTTTCGAGCTACAAGGTGCCGCGCAGAATGACCACCGTCGGCGCCGAACAGATCCCCCTGCTGTCCAGCGGAAAGGTCGATCTGCGCCGGTTGGCCGAGGTGTTCGATGCCTGAGTCCACGCCGCGGGCACTCACCGTCGACGCCGTGGTGCGGTCGCGGGCAGCCGCCAACCCGAGCACACCGATGGTGATCGATCCGATCGGCCGGCTCAGCTACGGCGACCTCGACACGTCGTCGCGGGAGCTGGCGGCGGTCCTCGTGCAGGCCGGGGTCGGCAAAGGTACTCGGGTGGGACTGATCATGCCCAACCGGGTCGACTGGGTTCGCATCGCGGTCGCGGTCACCCGGATCGGGGCGGTGCTGGTGCCGCTGAGCACACTGTTGACCCCACCGGAACTGCGGGCTCAGTTGCGGATCGCGGCCGTGCAGATCCTGATCAGCGTCGAAGAGTTCCGGGACCGCCGCTACCTGGACCATGTACCCGCGGAATCGCTCCCCACAGAGGATCTTCCTGCGCTGCAGCATGTCTGGTCCACGCAGGCTCTGGCATCAGCCACCGCCGGGCCGGGACCCCGCAAGATCGTCGACGCCTTGGCTGCGACCGTGGTTCCCGCCGACCCGATGACGATCATCTTCACCTCCGGCAGCAGCGGGCCGCCCAAGGGGGTGCTGCATTCGCACGGCAGCGCCTTGGGCGCAGTCGGATCCGGGCTGGCGGCCCGCTGCATCGGACCGGACACCCGCTTGTATCTGCCGATGCCGTTCTTCTGGGTCGGTGGCTTCGGCGGCGGGGTGCTCTCGGCACTTTTGGCCGGAGCGGCCCTGATCACCGAGGAGATCCCGAAACCCGAGACCACCTTGGGCCTGCTGGAATCCCAGCGGGTCACCCTGTTTCGGGGATGGCCGGACCAGGCCGCGGCACTGGCACAGCACGCCACTGATGCCGACCTGTCGGCCTTGCGGCCCGGCAGCCTGGAGGCATTGCTGCCGCCGGCATTGCGCGCCGAGCCCGGCGCGCGGGCCAATCTGTTCGGAATGACCGAGACGTTCGGCCCGTATTGCGGTTATCCCGCCGACACCGACCTGCCGCGTTCAGCGTGGGGCAGCTGCGGTAAACCCTTCGCGGGCATGGAGGTTCGGGTCGTCGACGCCGACACCGGCGTTCCGGTACCCGCCGATCGGGTCGGGATGATCCAGCTGCGCGGGCCGCACACGTTGCGGGGCATCTGGGGGCGCTCTCGAGAAGAGGTCTTTACCGTCGACGGCTTCTACCCGACTGGCGACCTGGGCCGCCTCGATCCCGACGGGTTCCTGTTCTACCACGGCAGATCCGACGACATGTTCAAAGTCAGCGGCGCCACGGTCTATCCGAGCGAAGTCGAGAAGGCGCTGCGCAGCATCTCCGGCGTCGCGACCGCGGTCGTCACCAGCGTGCCCGACGGTGAACGGAACCGCGTGGGAGCGATGGTCGCCGGCGATGGGCTGACCGTCGAAGGACTGCGCGACCGGTGTCGTGATCTGGTGAGCTCGTTCAAGGTACCGACGGTGTGGCTGGTGGTGCCCGCAGCCGATGCCATCCCGCATGGGCCGACCGGCAAAGCAGACAAACGACGAGTGCGAGACATGCTGGCAAGCCCAGTCCACGCCGACCCGGCGTGAACCTACTACGGAGGGAACGGATATGACGGGCCGATTGGCCGACAAGGTGGCATTCGTCACCGGTGCGGCACGGGGACAGGGACGCGCCCATGCGGTACGGATGGCCGGCGAGGGTGCCGACATCATCGCGGTGGACGTGGCCGGGAAGCTGCCCGACTGCGTACCCTACAACCCGGCAAGCCCGGAGGATCTGGCCGAAACCGTCCGACTGGTACAGGCCACCGGGCAGCGCATGGTGTCCTCGATAGTCGACACCCGTGACTACGACGGCCTGCGTGAGGCAGTCGCTGATGGGGTGGCCCAACTCGGACGCCTCGACATCATCGTCGCCAACGCCGGCGTTGCTGCCCCACAGGCCTGGGATGCGATCTCCCCGGAGAACTTTCGCGACGTCATGGACATCAATGTGACCGGCACCTGGAATACCGTGATGGCCGGTGCCCCGCACATCATCGCCGGGAAGCGCGGCGGCTCGATCATCTTGATCAGTTCGGCCGCCGGCATCAAGATGCAGCCGTTCATGGTGCACTACACGGCCAGCAAGCACGCCGTCACCGGAATGGCCCGAGCCTTTGCCGCCGAGTTGGGCAAGCACGCGATTCGCGTCAACAGCGTGCACCCCGGCCCGGTCAACACCGATATGGGCACCGGCGACATGGTCAGCGCGCTGGGTCAGGCGATGGAGACCAATCCTCAGCTGTCGCAGATGCTCACGCCCTTCCTGCCCACCTGGGTGGCCGAACCGGAAGACATCGCCGGCACCGTGTGCTGGCTGGCCAGTACCGACTCGCACCTGGTCACCGCCGCCGCGATTCCGGTGGACCAGGGCTGCACACAGTACTGAGCGAGACCATATTCTGGCGATCAACACTGGATCCGATTTCACCCGGCTATGGTTGAGCGCCTGACACCGTCAGCAGCGCGGCGACGACGACAACAGAAATGAGGACGGCCATGAGCCCACTGCGGGATCGCGCCACCACGCCCCTAGTCGCGCTTGCTGTGACGTCCCTGGCGCTGATCGGACTCGCCTTACCGGCCGGCAGCCGAGCTGACCCGCTAGACGGCTGCGGCTACGGCATGTACTTCAACACCGAGACAGATCAGTGCGAGCCCGGCGGCGTAAACCCACACCCGTTCATCGGACCTGTCGGACCGGCCGGCGTCGGTGTCGGGGGTCCCGTCGGGCCCGGCGGCGTTGTCGGCCCCGCCGGCGTCGGCCCGGCTGGCCCGGGACCGGTTGGGCCCGGCCCGGTCGGCCCCGGCCCGGCAGGACCCGGCCGGCGCTAGATATGCGTCAGTGCGCCTGCGCAATCCGCTCATGGTGCAGGCGCACCAGCTCGCGGAAGCCGAGCCGGTGGTACTTGGGCACGGGTTGAATGCCCCACTCGTCCTGCGCACTGGCCTTTCCGGCCGCTCCCTCCGGCGGGCCGAGTGGCGGGTAGGGATACTTGCACTCCAGCGTGTCGTCGGAGAACCGGGTCTTCAGCAGCTCGCTGCAGATCTGGGTCAGGCTCAACGTGGGGTAGCCGTAGTACACCGCCATGAAGGGCAAGGTGAACGCGCCCTCGATGACCAGCGCCACCAGACACACCAAGGTGGCGCGCTTGATCCACTTGTGCATCCGCGCGTAGTACGGGGTGGTGCCCGGCGGTAGCGCTTCGGGGGCAGAGGTTTCCATCGTGGGACTCCTTTGTCAGTCGGAAAAGATCTCCCGGTTCACGGTGTGCAGGTACGGGATCGCCAAAAACGGTGTGATGTAGAAGATGTCGTAGAGCCACCAGCCGATCACCGGGAACACCACTCCCGCGTAACGCACATCGGCATACATGGTCATGTTGAACACGTAGAGAATCCAGATGAGCACGCCCATCCAGCAGGTCACCACCATCCACTGATGGCCCCAGCGCTTCATCTGCAAAAACCCGATCGCGGCGGCGCAGCGCATCGCGAATACCGTCAGGATCATGCCGAACACCATGGATTTCTCACCCGGGCCGGCGGAGCCGCCGATCCACAGCTCGTTGTAGTGCCAGAAGTAGCCGGCATCGAACATGCCGCCCCAACCGACCATCAGTACCCGGTTGATCAGGGTGTGGTTGGCGACGAGATCCAGCGCCCACCCGAGGCTGTTCAGCGCCCCGTCGATCAACACCAGGTATCCGATCAGGGTGACTATCATCGGCCGCACGGCCAGACCGGCGTGCAGTGCTTGTCGTTGCAGCAGGGCACCGCGCAAGAAGATCGGCAGCCCGATGATGCCCGGCACCCACATTCCCATCAGCGCCGCGCCTGCGATCATCCAGCGGTCCGCCCGCCGCTGGGCGGCACGAGATTGGGTCTCGTGCTCCTCGATCCCGGCGAAATCCGTCGTCGAACCGGGCGGCGTCGGGCTCATAACTGCCACCAGCCTCGGGCGAACGACATATACAGCTGGATGCCGAACATGATCGCCAAATAGCCGTAGATGAAGATCTGAAAGACGATCAGCGCTCGCTTGCGATTGCGTTCTTGCTGGTCCACTTCGCGACTTCCTTTCTTAGGGGCGCTCGGTCTGAGTGGTGAGCACGCTGGCGGCCACTTCACGCAAGCCGTCGTGAATTCCGCCGTCGGTGGTCAGCGGGGCCAGGATGCACGCTTCGGCGGCCTCGGGCTCGCTCGCGCCGGCGGCCACCAGTTGCGCGGCGTTGACCAGGGTGCGGGTCGACGGCGGTTCGAAGTGCAGCGCCTGGTCTGCGGTGCGCAGGGCGGTGGCGCACTGCACCAGGCGATCAGCGATCTGCGGTTCGATACCGGTTTCGGCGACGATCACCTGCGCTTCGAGATCGGGCGCCAGGTAGTGCATGGGTAGCGTGGCGAACCGTTGCCGGAAGGACGGCTTCAGCTCCTTGAGTGAGCTGCGGTAGGCCGGATTGTAGGAGCACACCAGCATGAAGGTGTCTGGGGCCGTGATGTTTTCCCCCGCACGGTCGAGGTACAGGGTGCGACGGTGATCGGTCAGCGAGTGCAGCACCGCCAGCGAGTCATGCCGCGCCTCCACAACTTCGTCGAGGTAGCAGATCGCCCCGGACCTTACCGCTTTGGTCAGCGGCCCGTCGGTCCACACCACGTCGCCGCCGGCCACCAGGAAGCGACCCACCAGGTCCGAACTGGTCAGGTCGTCATGGCAACTGATGGTGATCACCGGCCGGCCCAGCAGCGAGCCCATATGCTCGACGAGCCGGGTCTTACCGCAGCCGGTCGGGCCGGTGAGCATCACCGGTATGCGGCGCCGGTACGCCTTCTCGAACAACTGCACTTCGTTGCCGTTGGCGAAGTAGACATCGCTGCTCATCGGGCTCCTCGCACCTGGTCGGTCATGCTGCGGTCAGTTCGCGGTGTACGTGGGCCAGTACGCGCGGTAGCTCCGCGACCCGCCGAATCCGTTGGGAGCGGCGCGGTCCGAAAACCTCCGGGAGTGGATCGACCCGCACGGGCCCGACGCCGAGGTAGTACACGCATACACCGGCTTGGTCGGCTTCCTCGACGGCGTGTGCGACATCGGCCCAGGCATATCGGCCTTCGTAGCCCTCGTCGGACATCAGCCCGTCGCCGATCATGAGGAGTAGCCGCCGTTCGGACGGCTGCGCCAGCAGCCGGTTGGTCAGATGGCGCAGCGGGGCGCCCAGCCGGGTGTAGCCGCCGGTCAGCAGTCCCGAACCGCTCGGGGCCACGAACTTGCGGTCGTCGAAGTCCTTGAGGCAGTGCACTTCCACGTGGTGGCGGGTGTTACCGGTGAACGCGAAGATGCCGTGGCGCTGACGCGTGCTCGTCATCGCCGCCGAGAGCGCGTCCGCGCAGGCCAGCTCCAGTCCGAACAGTCGGCCACCGTGCACTCCAAGCGAGGAACTCGCATCGAGCAGCACCGCGGTGGTCACGTCCCGGCCTGCCGGCAGCAGCTCCCGGAAGATCCGCGGCTCGCCCGCCGCCCCGGCCAGCACGTCGAGGCGGTGGTTGACGTAGGCGTCGACGTCGAGATCGGATCCGTCGGCGAGCCGGTTGGTCATGGCACGGACGGTGTGTTGTTGAAACCACTTCCGCAGATCGACCGCCACCGGGGACGGCTCGCCTGACGATGAGCGCCGGTCGCGTTCCACCACCGCGACGTGGTCTGGCAACAGGGTGCCGGTGTGCATACTCCACTCCGGGTACGGGACGCCTGGTCGCCGGTCGCGACCGAGAAAGCGATCGTCGTCTTCGGGCCGGCTCGGCGGCGGCATGGTGGTGTTGCGAACTCCCCCGTCCCCACCCACCGGTACCGAATATGGGCGTGGGCGCCGCTTTTGGTTGCTGGACCAAGGCATGCGGCCGAGCCGGCGAACCGAGGAGGCCAACCGTCCCGGCTCGGTCCAGCCCACCGGCAGTGTCCCGGTGAGCGGATGCCCGGGCAATGGCTGCCGGGAGCGTGCCAAGGCGCTCGCCCGATCGAACATCTCGACGGCCGGCGTCTCGGGATCGGCGGGATCGAGATCTGGCAGCACCCGCCGCAGCTCGGCCACCAGGCCGGGCCAGCGCCCGACGACCCAACCGAGGGCCACCTGCGCCTCGACGAACGTCAGGGCCGAAAGCTCCCGCGATGAGAGGTCGGCCAAACGGTACTGTGCGAGCCGCTCCTTGGAGGGTGCGCATTGCAGCGCCACTCCGCAGGTCAGCGTTCGTCTGGTCCAGCCCTGCCCTGAGGAATGAGGGGGATGGGGCACGTAGACGGTGGAAAGATTCGCACTCAGGCTGAAACTTCTTTCGGCGCCGGTCATCAACCGTGCGCCGTCGCGGCGTCGGTCGCTCAAGGCGACTGCCGTGAGCGCGCAGCTGGTCTCCAGCGCCAGGGGGTCCACGCCCGGCTCGGTCAGAAGGTTCCGATGCTGGAGAACATCCAGTACCAGAATGCGATGATCAAACACGTCCCGCCCCACGCGGCGACGTAGCGCAGAATCTCCCAGAGCCAGGCCATCAGAATTTCCTATCGTTGATCAGTCGGAGAAGATCTCCCGGTTGACGGTGTGCAGATACGGGATCGCCAAAAACGGTGTGATGTAGAAGATGTCGTAGAGCCACCAGCCGATCACCGGGAACACCACACCGGCGTAGCGCACATCGGCGTACATGGTCATGTTGAACACGTAACCGATCCAGATGAGCACGCCCATCCAGCAGGTCACCACCATCCACTGATGACCCCACCGCTTCATCTGCAGAAATCCGATCGCGGCGGCGATTCGCATGGTGAAGACGGTGAAGATCAGCCCGATCTCCCAGCCTTTCTCGCCCGGGCCGGCGGCCCCGCCGATCCACAGCTCGTTGTAATGCCAGAAGTAGCCGGCGTCGAACATCGCGCCCCAGCCGTTGAGCAGGACACGGGCCAGCAGCGTGTGGTTGGCCACCATGTCCAGCGCCCATCCCACCGCATTGATCGCGGCGTCGATGATGACCAGATAGCCCAGCAGCGTCACCAGCATGGGCCGAACGGCCAGTCCGTCGTGTTGAGCCTTGCGCTGCAACCAGATTCCGCGCAGAAACAGCGGGAGGCCGAAGACACCGGCCGCCGCCGTACCGATGAGCATGCCGCCACAGATCATCCAGCGGTCAGCTCGACGCTGGGCGGCCCGCGAGAGCTCCAGGTGCTCATCGAACCCGAGGCCGTCACGCAATTGCTGCGGTGCAGTAGGCAATGACCGCCCCCCTCGCCGTTCAAGCAACGCCTACGACAGTAAGGAACTCACTGACTCAAGTCAATGATTTTTGAGGGGGTCAGCGCGTGGCGCCCAGGCCGCGCAAGGTCCTGGTCACGTAGTCCGCGACCAATTCCGGACGAGATGGCCAGTCATGGGTCGTGATGAGCAGGGCGTAGAGGCCGAGCAGGAAGAACACCGCGCTGTTCATCGCGACGACGTCGTCGTCGATCTCGCCGCACTCCCGCGCCGCCTCGATACGCTCGGCGATCAACTCGATCAGCGGGTGATGCTCGCCATTTTCGGCAGGCGGTCGGGTCGGCGAGAAGTGCAGCGCCAAGAATTCGGTGAACAGCGGATCGCCCAGGCGTCGCTCCAGATCGATGATCAGGCGCGCGGACTCGCCCAAGATGTCCGAAAGCGCTTGGTGTCCGCCGAGGAACTTCTCGAACTGCTTGGTGATTCGTTCTTCCTCCCGGCGTTCCAACTCCAGCAGCACGTGCTCCTTGGTGGGGAAGTGAAAGAAGAATGTGCCGTGCGCGACGCCGGCGGCGGCAACGATGGCGCCGACGTCGGCTTGAGCCATCCCCGTCCGCTTGAACTCGGCGGTCGCCGCACCCAGCAGCCGCTCACGCGTCTGCAGCCGCCGGGCGTCGCGCGCCGTCATCTTCTCCGGCTTGTCCGCCACAGCCACGACAGTAGCGCCTCACTGCACCGGCGCGTACTAGATGACTCAAGTCAGCGTTGTGGATTCCCGCAGAGTCGTCGCGATCAGCGCCCGGATGTTATTTCGGCAGCGTCCACACACCGTCCCGGCCCCGGTACGCTCGCCGACCTGCTTAGTGGTCGTGGCGCCGGCTCGCGCCGCGTCGATGACCTGCTGACTGGTCACCCCGGCGCACAGGCAGACGTACACGGCGCCTCAGGGCCCGGCCTCGAGGGCCTTCGCCGCCAGCCGCACTTTGTCCACCTTGCCCGTCGCATTCAGCGGCAGCGTGTCGACGAAACACACCGAGCGCGGTACCTTGAACCCGGCCATTCGGTCGCGGCTCCAGGCGATCAATTCCGTCTCGGAGAGCGGTGTGTCCGCGGCACTTCTCACCACAAACGCCTTGCCCACCTGTCCCATTCGCGAATCCGGCACGCCGATCACCGCAACCTGGGAGACCCCCGGATGCTCCAGCAGGAAGCCCTCGATCTCGGCGGGATAGGCGTTGAAGCCGCCGACGATGAACATGTCTTTCTTGCGGCCAACGATGCGCAATCGGCCGGCGGCATCGAGCGTGCCGACGTCCCCGGTGTGCAACCAGCCGTGCGCGTCGATCGCTTCGGCGGTCGCATCCGGGTCGTCGAGGTAGCCGACCATCACGTTGTAGCCACGCACCAGGACTTCGCCGTCGGCGGCGATGCATACCTCGATGTCCTCACAGGCCTGTCCGGCCGTGGTCGCGATGTCCTCGAACGAGTCGCCGCGCCGGGAGGCCGTCACAGTGCCGGCTTCGGTGAGCCCGTAGCCGGTCATGATGGATCGGAACGGCAGCTCATTGCGGATCCGGCGGACCAGGTCCACCGGGATGTCCGCAGCGCCGGTGACCGCAGCACGCAGCGTCGACAGGTCGCGAGGCCCGCGCGCGTCCAGCAGTGACTGATAGAGCGTGGGCGGACCCGGAAGCATGGTGATGCGCTCGGATTCAATCAGTTTCAGCACCGTGCCGACATCGAAGACCCGCACCGGCACCATGGTGGCGCCCCGGATGCACGCGGCGATGCAGCCCGCCTTGTAGCCGAACGTGTGGAAGTAGGGGTTGACCATCAGGTACCGGTCGCCCTCGCGCAGGTCGGCCAGATCGCACCATTCGGCATAGAGCCGCAGGTTCTGCTGATGGGTCATCATCACCCCTTTGGGCCGGCCGGTGGTACCCGAGGTGAAGATGATGTCGGCGATGTCGCCGCCCTCAACGCTGCGTTGCAGCGGCGAACCGCTGCTCAAGAAATCCGATCCCAGGTCGATCACCGGAACACCGGGCGGGGCACTGAAATCCAGTCCGAGAAAGCCCTTCTCCACCAGAACGAGCTTGGCGCCGCTGCGGCGGATGATGTCCTCGGCCTCCTTGGGTTTGAACCGGGTGTTGACCGGAACCAAGACACCGCCGGCGGTCAGCAGCCCGAATGCGGCGATGATCCAGTCCCCCGAATTCGGCGCCCAGATCGCCACCCGGTCGCCCTTGGCGACACCCGCCGCTGCGAATGCTCCTGCCGCGCAAAGGACCCGATCGGCCAGCTCAGCGAAGCTCAACCGCACCGGGCCGTCGGCGATCGCCTCGGCATCCCCGAAGCGATCGCCGACACTTAGGACCATCTCGGGGATGGTCTCCCAGCGTGGCACCCCTAGACGGTGACGAGCCGACCGAGGTTGCCGCCCATGATCTTGGCCTGGTCCTCGATGGGCAGATGCGACAGCGCGGTGATGTAGTGGGTCGGCTCGGCCAGGCCCTCCGGGTGCGGCCAGTCCGATCCGTAGAGCACCTGGTCCACACCGACCAGGTTGATCAGGTCGTCGATGCCCTCCTCGTAGAACGGGCTGACGTAAATCCGGTTCTTGATCTCCTCCATCGGGTTTCCGAGGAACGCCTCGGGCGCCTTCCGGTAGACCTCGGCCATGGAATCCAACAGCGGGAACATCCACTTGGAGCCGGCTTCCACGATGCCGACCTTCAGCTTCGGGTGACGGAACAGCGCGCCGTGAATGACCCACGATGCCACCGCATCCTGGATCGGACGCCACTCGTTGAGGATGCCCATGGCGTTGGTCTGGAAGGGCAGCATCTCTTCCACCGCACCGTCCCACTCGGAGGTGTAGCGGGAGTAGCCGCTGTCCGACGAGTGCATTCCGATGAAGACGTCGTATTCGACGCACTTCTCCCAGAACGGGTCGAACTCGGGCAGCGCGAACGAACGCGGGCCGCGGAAGCCGGGCACCGGAGCCGGGCGGATCAGAATCGCGCGGGCGCCGCGCTTGACCACCCACTCCAGTTCCTCGATGGCCTTCTCGACGATCGGGAGGGTGATGACCGGCGTGGTGAAGATGCGGTTCTGGTAGTTGAAGCCCCAGACTTCGTCCAGCCACTGGTTCAGCGCGTGGATGATCACGTGGATAGTGACCGGGTCGTCACGCAGTCGTTCCTCGATGAGGCTGGCCAGCGTCGGAAACATCAGCGAACGGTCGATACCCAGCTCGTCCATCAGCTCCAGCCGCGGGGCGGGCTCGAAGAACGCCGGGATGGACTTCATCGGCTCGCCGAACAGTTCCCGCTTGCTCTTGCCGTCGGGGTTGCCGTACTTGAAGTACTCCTCCCAGGCGCCGGGCTTGGCGACCACCGAGAAGGTGGGGTTAGGGATGTAGTTGCTGATCTGGCCGCGGATGGCGATCTTGGTGCGCCCGTTGACCTCGACGTACTGGACGACGTCCTTGTACTCCTTGGGCAGGTACTTGGTCAGCGCTTCGGGCGGCTCGTACAGGTGGTTATCCGCATCGAACAAGGGGAACGGGACGTCCACGCGATGTGACAGTTGACCCATGAAATGCTCCTTTTCGGTTCATGAGAATCTTATTCTCATGAAGGTGTCGTTGCAACACCCTCGGCGAGCTGCTTGCGGACCAGGTATTTCTGCACCTTGCCGCTGGGCGTGCGCGGGAAGTCCGCGACCTCCTGCAATTCCTCGGGCCACTTCTGTCGCGCGACGCCCATCCGTTCGAAGTGCTCCCGCACCTGCGCCATGGCCGGCAGCTCGCACCCCGGCTTGAGGCGCAGGACCGCGACCGCCCGCTCCCCCAACCGGGGATCCGGCGCCGCGACCACCACCGCCTCGGCCACCTCAGGCATCGTCAGCAGGACGTCCTCGACCTCCACCGCGCTGATGTTCTCGCCGCCACGGATGATCACGTCGGCTTTGCGGTCGGTGATGGTCAGATACCCGTCGGCGTCGAGCACCCCGATGTCCCCGGTGTGGTACCACCCGTCGGCGTCGAAAGCCGCCGCGGTCAACGCGTCATCGGTGTAGCCCAGGCACAAGTCGGGTCCCCGGCTCAGAATTTCGCCGTCGGGGGCCAACCGCACCTCCACACCGGGCCGGGCATCGCCATCGGTGAACAGCCGCTTGTCCTCGGGCGCACTGGGACGTGAACCCGTGATCGACGGATGCTCGGTGCTGCCGTAGGAGCGGAAGACGAAGATGCCCAAGTCGGCAAGTCGCCGGGTGACCGCGCCCGGCACCGTCGACCCGCCCAGGCCGACGTGGCGGATGTGCTGCAGGTGGGTGTCGGTGAAGTCCGGGTGGTCGAGCAGGCTGGTGACGAAGTACGGCGGTCCGCCGCCGATCGACACCCCCTGTTCGGCCATCAACGCCAGCACCTGGGCGGGATCCCAGACGTCGGCGAGATCGATCGGCGCCCCCTCCAACACCGGGATGAGAAACGCTCCCACCATTCCGATGAAGTGTCCGACCGGGGTGGCGGTCAGCTGCCGGCCGCGGTCCTTGGGGTAGTTGGCGAGCAGCTGGCGGGTCTCGCAACACAGGGTCTGATGACTGTGGATCACGCCCTTGGGCTCGCGGGTGGTCCCGGAGGTGAATGCGATCAAGGCCGGCGCCGCGGGATCGGCGTCCAGGGTGCCCGCCATCGGCTCGTCGGCGAGCAGGTCTTCGAAGTTCTGACCCACCACGCTCGCACTGTTCTGACCCACCACGCTCGCACTGTTCCCGCCCACCACCCCGACGATCGGGACGTCGGCGCACAACTCGGGACGAAAACTCATCCGCCCGAATCGCTCGGCGGTGATGAACACCCGCGGCCGGCTGGCGGTCAGGATGAAACCCAGTTCCCGCGGACCGTAGAAGTGCACGACGGGCACCACGATCGCGCCCAGAAACGCCGCCGCCCAGAACGCCGCGGCCGCCTCCATCCAGTTGGGCAACTGCAGGGCCACCACGTCACCCGGACCCACGCCGCGCGCCCGCAGGCCCGCCGCCAGTCGGCGGGCAACCAGTTCCACGTCGGCGAAACTCCCCCGCCACGGCCGCACCGCCGAGTGCACCTCGAACCCGGTTTCCGCGCTCGCTGCCAGCCCGGCGGCGAGCAGGTCACCGAGTGTTTCGCGGGTCCACCATCCCTGCTCTTCGTAGCGCCGAACCAGGTCGGCAGGAATCTTTCGCATCTCGCCCGTGATGCTATTCTCCGTTTTTGAGAATGCCAATATCTTGAGTGGAGAGCCATGGGTCAGGACCGTCCGGACGAACTGGGCGTACAACTGGATGACGGCCTGGCCATCATCACCATCGACCGGCCCGAGGCCCGCAACGCCATCGCCCCGGAGACCATGGCGCAACTCGACCGGGCACTGGACAAGGTCGCCGGCGCGCAGGCCCTGGTGATCACCGGCGGCGGCGACCGCGCCTTCGTCTCCGGCGGCGACCTCAAGCAGCTCGCCGCGCTGCGCACCGAGGCCGAGGCATCGGACATGGCCTGGCGGATGCGCACCCTGTGCGATCGGATCGCCGCCTTCCCGGCACCGGTGATTGCTGCCCTGAACGGCCACGCGTTGGGCGGTGGCGCCGAAGTTGCGGTCGCCGCCGACATCCGGATCGCGGCCGCCGACATCAAGATCGCGTTCAATCAGGTGTCCCTGGCGATCATGCCGGCCTGGGGTGGCGCCGAGCGGCTGGGCAGATTGGTCGGACACAGTCAGGCGCTGCTGCTGGCCGGCACCGGAACCATGCTGGACGCTTCGGCGGCCGAACGCATCGGCCTGATCAACCGGGTGGTTCCCCGGGAGTCGTTCGACGCCGAATGGCGCGCCTTGGCCCGGTCATTGGCCAACCCGTCGGCCGGTGAGATCAAACGGGTGCTCGGTGGCGCCTCGGCGGACGAGGCGGTGGCGGCGTTCGCCCGGTTGTGGGTCGCCGACGAGCACTGGGAGGCCGCGGATCGCCTCCAACAAGGCAGGAAGCAGCGCTAATGCTCGACGGGCCCCGACACCAGCGCGACGCCCGAAAGCGGCGCGGACGGTGGCGGGTCGCCCTCGAGCCGGTGCAGCCAGCGCTCGACGAACTCGATGGTCTCGGGATGGCCGAGGGTCATGCCCAGCGCCTCCTGCTCGATGATCAGCATCCGCGAGGCGCTGGTCATGAGGACCATCAGTACCGTCGGCGGGAACTCCGCGTCGTCGACGCCGTACCGGGCGAACAGCCCGGACACCGCCTGGATCTGTTCGGCGCGCAGCCGCTCGGCGTAATTGGCGATCTCGGCCCGCAAGGCCTCGCGCTCGTTGGCCACGGTAATGAACTGCATGGTCAACGCCGTCCATGCCGGATCGGTGTTGAATCGCCACAGCGCCCAGAGCGGCTTCGGCGACGCCAGCACCGCCGCCTGTTCGGCCAATCCCTGATCGCCACGCCGGCGGAAGATCGCCAGGAACAGGTCATCCATGGTGCGGAAGTAATAGTGCACGAGCTGATGCTTGAGGCCCGCCCGCTCAGCAACGCGACGGGAACTGACCGCACCGGCGCCGTCGGTCAGCAGCAGCTCTTCCGCGGCGTCGAGCAACAGGGTCCGGTTCTTCGCGTCCGGGGCACCAATTCTGCGCTGTCCCTTAGCCGATTCGGGCATACAGGTCGCTCCGCATCGTTGTCGTCACCTTTACACCTTCGGCGGCCATCGTAGTGGCGCCGCAACCCTTGACCCCCAACCCCGCCCATGCTAAGCAGGTGCACAGCATCTGTCAGCCCGTTCTGCAGAGAGGTCCACGTTGACTGACTTCGCGACGATCGATTTCTTCACCGATCAGTCCCTGGTACCCGATCCCCACCCGTACTTCGACTACCTGCGGGCCCAGAGCCCGGTCACGCCGCTGGGCGTGTACGACGTGGTCGCGGTAACCGGCCACGAAGAGGCCAACGAGATCTACCGCGACTCCGACACCTACTCCAACCTGGTCGCGGTCGGCGGACCGTTCCCGCCGCTGCCGTTCACCCCCGAAGGCGACGACATCAGCGAGCAGATCGAGGCGCACCGCCACCTGATGCCGATGACCGAACACATGGTCACCATGGACCCGCCCACGCACACGAAGGCGCGGTCGATACTGAGCCGACTGCTGACCCCCAAGCGACTCAAGGAGAACCAGGACTTCATGTGGCAGCTGGCCGACCGCCAGCTCGACTACTTCATCGACAGCGGCAGCTGCGAATTCCTCACCTCCTACGCCAGGCCGTTCGCAATGCTGGTGGTCGCCGACCTGCTCGGCGTACCCGAAGAGGACCGGCCGGTGTTCCAGGAGGTGCTGGGCGCACCGCAGCCGGGTGCCCGCATCGGCGCACTGGACCACGAGGAGCTGGCCCACGATCCGCTGGCCTGGCTGGACGACAAATTCAGCCGCTACCTGTCTGACCGGCGCGAGAACCCGCGCGGCGACGTACTGACCGATCTGGCCACCGCCACCTACGAAGACGGCTCGATCCCCGAGATCGCCGACGTGGTCAAGAGCGCCACCTTCCTGTTCGGTGCCGGGCAGGAGACCACCACCAAACTGCTCAGTGCCGCATTGCGGTTCATGGCCGAGGACCCCGGCCTCGTCGAGCAGTTGCGCGCCGATCGCAGCAAGATCCCGAACTTCCTCGAGGAGACCCTGCGGCTGGAAAGCCCGGTGAAGACCGACCCCCGATTGGTGCGCAAGACCACCACGCTGGGCGGGGTCGAACTGAAGGCCGGCACCGTCGTGGTCATGTTCCCCGGCGCCGTCAACCGCGACCCCCGCAAATTCGAGAACCCGCATGAGCTGCGAATCGACCGTCCCAACGTGCGCGAGCACCTGGCATTCGCCCGGGGCAGCCACACCTGTCCGGGCTCACCGCTGGCCCGCGCCGAGAGCCGCATCTCGCTGGAACGAATCCTGGATCGGATGACCGACATTCGGCTCGACGAGACCCAGCACGGCCCGGCCGGCGAGCGCCGGTTCACCTTCGAGCCGACATTCATCCTGCGCGGATTGACCGAACTGCATCTGGAATTCACGCCAGTGGCGGCTCCGGCCACCGCGGGCCTGTAGACCGCAGCTCTGCCGAAGGGACCAACAACATGACGGTGACCACCACCGACGAAGCGCGCTACGACCCGTATGACGTTGACCTCAACAGCAATCCGTACCCGATGTTTCGTCGGCTTCGCGAAGAGGCACCGCTGTACTACAACGCCGAGCACGACTTCTACGCACTGAGCCGGTTCGACGACGTCAACAAGGCCCTGGTCGATCACCAGACCTTCAGCTCGGCGCGCGGGGCGATTCTGGAGCTGATCAAGGCCAATACCCCGATCCCGCCCGGCCTGATCCTGTTCGAGGACCCACCGATCCACGACATTCACCGCAAGTTGCTGGCCCGGATGTTCACCCCGCGCAAGATCGCCGAACTCGAATCCAAGATCCGCGAGTACTGCGCCCGTTGCCTCGATCCCCTGATCGGCACCGGCCGCCTCGATTTCGTGGCGGACCTCGGCGCCCAGATGCCCATGCGGGTCATCGGCATGCTGGTGGGCATTCCCGAAGCCGATCAGGAGATCATCCGGGACCGCTCGAATGACAACATGCGCACCGAAGCCGGCAAGCCGATGACGGTTGCCTCCGAAGGCTTCGACGACGGTTCGATCTTCGCCGACTATCTGGACTGGCGCGTCGAGCACCCGTCCGACGACATCATGACCGAACTGCTCAACGTCGAATTCACCGACGAATCCGGCACCACTCGGCGGCTGACACGCGACGAGTTGCTGATGTACGTGATGCTGGTGGCCGGGGCCGGAAACGAAACCACCACCCGGCTGATCGGTTGGACCGGCAAGGTGCTCTCAGAGCATCCCGACCAGCGTCGCGAGTTGGTGGCGAACCCCGCGCTGATCCCGCAGGCGATCGAAGAGCTGCTGCGCTTCGAGCCACCGGCACCGCACGTGGCGCGCTACGTCACCCGCGATGTGGAGTACTACGGCCAGACCGTGCCCGAAGGTGCCGTGATGATGATGCTGATCGGCGCGGCCAACCGCGACCACCGCCGGTTCGCCCCGGAAGGGGACGTTTTCGACATCCACCGCGAGGCACGCCAGCACCTGACTTTCAGTGTGGGCGCGCACTACTGCTTGGGTGCCGCACTGGCCCGCCTGGAAGGGCGAATCGCGCTGGAGGAGATCCTCAAACGCTTCCCCGAGTGGGACGTCGACCTCACCAAGGCAGCGCTGTCACCGACTTCGACGGTCCGCGGGTGGGAGTCCATGCCCGCTTCGGTCGGATGAATCCACTTCTACGAGATACGAATTGAGGGTTTCCATGACTGGACGTGTTGAGGGCAAGGTCGCATTCATCACCGGCGCAGCCCACGGCCAGGGCCGCAGCCACGCGGTGCGGCTGGCCGAGGAGGGCGCCGACATCATCGCGATCGACGTCTGTAAGCCGATCGTCGCGAATTCGCCGATCCCGCCGGCCACCCCGGAGGAACTGGCCGAGACCGTCGACCTGGTCAAGGCCCGAGGCCGCCGGATCTTCACCGCCGAAGTCGATGTGCGCGACTTCGACGGACTCAAGGCCGCGGTGGACGCCGGCGTGGAGGAGCTGGGTCGCCTGGACATCATCGTGGCCAACGCCGGCATCGGCAACGGTGGCGACACCCTGGACCAGTGCACCGAACACGACTGGCAGGAGATGATCGACATCAACCTGTCGGGCGTGTGGAAGACCGTCAAAGCGGGTGTCCCGCACCTTATTTCCGGAGGAAGGGGCGGGTCGATCATCCTGACCAGCTCCGTCGGCGGACTCAAGGCCTACCCGCATTGCGGCAACTACGTCGCCGCCAAGCACGGCGTGGTGGGCATCATGCGCTCGTTCGCCGTCGAGTTGGGACATCAGAACATTCGCGTCAACACCGTGCACCCCACCCACGTCAGCACCGGAATGATCATGAACGAGGGCACCTGGAAGATGTTCCGTCCGGACTTGGAGAACCCGGGTCCCGACGACATGGCGCCGATCTGCCAGATGTTCCACACCCTGCCGGTGCCCTGGGTGGACGCTGTCGACATCAGCAACGCCGTGCTGTTCCTGGCCTCCGACGAAGCCCGCTACATCACCGGAGTCACCTTGCCGGTCGACGCGGGAAGCTGCCTGAAATAGCCGCTTCAACCATTCCCGACAGCTGGGACGCGATATCCCCGGAGTGGATGACCGCCGCGATCAACGGTCACCACCCCGGGGCGGTCGTGGACGCCATCTCGGTCGCGGCCCGCGACGACGGCACCAATCGGCGGGCACGCCTGGCCCTGAGCTACGCGTCCGGCAGCGGTCCGGCCACCGTGTTCGCCAAGGCCGTCGACCCCGAGCACGCCGACTTGGTGGAGTTGACCAGTGGCCTCTACCACGAGCCACGGTTGTTCCTCTCTGATGTCGCACTGCCCCTTGACCACCCGACGGTCTACCGCGCGGTGATCGACGAATCGCGTCGCGACTTCCTGTTGATCATGGAAGACATCACCGCCGGCCGCGGGGCCGAACCGCGCGATGCGACCCGGCCGCTCACCCTCGACGAGGCAGCCCACGGGGTGCGCGGCCTGGCCCGCCTGCACGGGGCGTTCTGGGGAGACCGCATCAGCGGCAACCCCGCACTGGCCTGGGTGGAGCCGTTCATTCCGTTCGCCGGTTTGGAGTTGGCGCCACTGGAGGTGGCCTACGAGAGGCTGGGCGACTCCGTTGCGTCCGAGATCACCACGATGACCGGCACGGAGCTGTTCAGCGACACCTGGGCCCGCTACATCCGCAGCCTGACCCGCGGGCCGCAGACGCTGCTACACGGCGACCCGCACCTCGGCAACACCTACGTACTGCCGGATGGCGACGTCGGTTTCCTGGACTGGCAGATGGTGCGGCGCGGCAACTTCTCGCTCGATCTGGGCTATTTTCTGCAGGGCGCTTTGACCATCGCCGACCGGCGGGCCGGCGAGCGCGCGCTACTCGAGCAATACCGCGGTGCCCTGGGCTTGCCAGCCGGGCAGTTGCCGTCGGACGAGGAGATCTGGCTGCATTATCGGGCCTCTGCGGCGCACGGCCTGGCGATCTGGATCGCGACGCTGTCCGGTGGCGACAATTGGCAACGGCCCGACATCAGCCTGGCGTTCGCGCAGCGCTACGCCGCCGCGTTCATCGATCTGGACACCCGTAGCGCACTGGACGCCCTCGACGCGGCAGCCGACTAGAGCCGCTCACATCGCGCATTTATGTAGCTCGTCATAATCCAGCGCCGTCCGCGGCCCGACATGGGCCTGAATCACGCCGAGCTTGACGCATGAATATGTCAGTCAGCATAATCGGCCGATGGCGGGCGACACCCGGCAGGCGATGGTCCTGACCGCCGTGGAACTGCTGCGCGAACGCGGCGCGGACGGGATTACCCTGGACACCCTGGTGAGCCGCAGTGGGGCGCCCCGCGGCTCGATCTATCACCACTTTCCGGGCGGGCGGGCCCAGATCCTCGACGAAGCCGTCCAACTCGGCGGCGATGCGATCGGCTCGCTCATCACCGGCTCCGCTGCCGGGGGCCCGATCTCGGTGCTCGATCGACTGGCCGGCTTCTGGCGAAAGATGCTGACCGAGACCGGCTATAGCGCCGGATGCCCGGTGGTGTCGGCCGCGGTCAGTTCCGCGCCGGACTCGCCGCTGCTCCATCACGCGCAGCGGATCTTCGCGGCCTGGAAGACGCGGTTGATCGACTGCTTCGTGACCGACGGGCTGGACGCCGAGGCGGCCGGCCGGCTGGCCAGCATGTGTATCGCCGCGATGCAGGGCGCGATCATCATGTGCCGCACCGAGGCCAGCCTGCAGCCGCTGGACGATGTCGCCGGCGAGCTGCGGGTCCTGGTCTCCGCCCGAACCCTGTTCCGCACGACAGCCGGCCCGGCCGGCCGCCCCGGCAGCAACTGAGAGGAACCGCCATGGAATGGACCGGAGCCGTCTACGCCGACGCACCGACGGTGGAGGTCTCCACCTGGATCGACGCCCCTCCCGAGCGCGTCTGGGAACTGGCCAGCGACATCCACGCGGTCGCCGAGAGCAGCCAGGAGCTCCAGCGCGTCGAATGGGCCGACGGCGATGGGCCCCGGCTGGGCGCGCGATTCACCGGGTATAACCGGCATCCCGCCCTCGGGGAATGGTCCACGATCTCCGAAGTGGTCGAGTTCGAACCGCTGACGGTGTTCGGTTGGGCAGTCACCGATCCCGCCAATCCCACCTCCTCGTGGCGGTTGAGCCTGGCCCCGGAGGGCTCCGGTACCCGATTGACCCAGTGGATGCAGCTGGGGCCCGCACCGTCCGGGCTTTCGCTGGCCATCTCCGCGACGCCGGACAAGGAACAGAAGATCGTGTTCGTGCGGCTGCGTGAATTGGAGGCGGGCATGACCGCCACCCTCGATCACCTCAAACAGCGCGCCGAGCACTGATGCGCGCGGCCATCACGCTGGAAGCGGCCAGCGTCGGCAGCTGGGAGCACCAGAAGCTGCTGGTCCGCGAGGCGGAGAAGATGGGCCTGGACGTCTGCTGGGTCGCCGAGGCCTGGGGCGCGGACGCGGTCTCCGCGCTGGGCTACTACGCCGCGTGCACCGACCGAATGCTGCTGGGATCGGGGATCATCCAGCTGTCCACTCGCACTCCGGTCGCCATCGCCCAAGCCGCCATCACCTTGTCCAACCTGTCCGGCGGACGGTTTCTGCTCGGCCTGGGTGCCTCGGGACCCCAAGTCATCGAGGGGCTGCATGGTCAGTCCTTCGACCGGCCGCTCGGCCGGATGCGCGAGACCATCGACATCATCCGACAGGCGCTGCGCGGAGACCGAATCTCCTATAGCGGCACACAGTTCCAGATCCCGCGCTCCGGTTCGGCCACCAAGCCGATGCGGTTGTCGATGCGCGCCGAACATCCGATCCCGCTGTATCTGGCCAGCCTCACCCCGGCGATGCTGACGCTGACCGGCGAGGTCGCCGACGGCTGGCTGGGCACCAGCTTCGTGCCCGAGGGCGCCGAGGCCGCCTACTTCACCCATCTCGACAGCGGTCTTGCCCGCGCCGGGCGCTCCCGGGCGGACTTCGACGTCTGCCAGGGCGCGGAGGTGTCATTCGCGACCGACGAGAAGCACCTGAAGGAACTGATCGACAGCCGCAAGGCCGAACTGGCCTTCAGCCTGGGCGGAATGGGCTCGACCAGCACCAATTTCTACAATCAGGCCTACAGTCGCCAGGGCTGGTCCGATGTCGCGGCCGCGGTGAAGGAGCGCTGGCAGGCCGGCGACCGGGAAGGCGCCGCCACGCTGATCACTGACGAGATGGTCCTGGCCACCACCTTGATCGGCACCCCTTCGATGGTTCGGGATCGCCTGCAGGTGTGGTGCGACACCGGCGTGGACACCGTGCGGGTCTACCCGGCGGGCGAGCGCCTCGAAGATCGGATCGCCACCCTGGGGGCCGCGATCGAGCTGGTGCACTCGATCACACGCACCGGCCGATAGCTGCCCGGCTATCCCGGCGAGCTGCCGATAACCCCATCGGCTACCAACGCGGCGATCTCGGTCTCGGTCAGCCCCAGCTCGCTGAGCAACTCATGATTGTGCTGACCCAGTAGTGGTGCGGGGTGGGTATGAATGCGATTCGGGCCCTGCGACATTCGGGCCGGCAGTGTGCTATGCGGAGCGGGACCGTTGACGGGGTGATCCACCTGTTCGAAGAAGTTCCGCTCGGCTAGCTGCGCCAACTCGGTCTGGCGATGCGGTTGCATGACCTTGGCGACCGGAACTCCGGCGTCCCACAGTGCTGCGACGACGTCGTCGGAGCTGCGCTTCGCGCACCAGGCGGACAGCTGTTCGTCGATCAGGTCGTGGCGGGCGCGTCGTCCGGTCGCGGCCGATAAGGCCGGGTCCGCAGCCCATGGCGGGTCACCCAGCGCGGCCCGCAGGCTGTCCCACTGCGCATCGGTGGCGACGGCGACGGCGACCCAGCAGTCTTCCCTGCCGAATTCGTCGACGCCGGCGGTCCGATAGAAGTTCTGCGGAGCGGCCGCGGGCCCGCGGTTTCCCTCACGTTGCAGCAACGCACCGTAGGCGGAGTATTCGATCACCTGCTCGGCGGCGATGTTGAGTGCGGCGTCGACCATGGCCGCCTCAACCAGCACCCCCTGCCCGGTGCGGCGCCGATGCTCCAGGGCCAGCAGCAGACCCGTCAGCGCATGCACACCGGCGTTCGGGTCACCGATCGAGTACGGCTCGTAGGGGTTGCGATCGGGGTAGCCCGTCCGCCAGCTCAGTCCGGAGGCGTCCTCGATGACGTAGGCGAACGCCGGGTTGTCCCGCCACGGGCCGTCCAGTCCGAATCCGGGCATTCGCAGCATGATCACGTCGCTGCGGAGCGACTGCACGAAGTCGAAGTCCAGACCCAGGTTGTCGATGACACGGGGGGTGAAGTTCTCGACGATGACATCGCAGCCGGTGATCAACCGGTGCAGCACGTCGCGGCCAGCGTCGGTCTGGAAGTCGAGCGTCAGCCCCTTCTTATTGGTGTTGAGCGCCGAGAAGATCGGCGACTTCTCCCACCACGACTGCTCGCTGACCGGTATCCCGGCGATCAGGCGGGTGCCGTCGGGATGCCGGGTCGACTCGAGATGGATCACCTCGGCGCCGAGCATGGCCAGCAGATGCGTGCACGACGGTCCGGCCCAGAACGTGGTCATGTCCAGCACCCGTATACCGCGCAGCGGCAGCCGTTCCCCGGCCGGCTCCGAAGCCGGGGCCGGTCGGCGGGACGGCGCCATCTGCCGATAGAAGCCGGTGTGTTCGCCCAGACGCGGCGCAGGGGTGGGCGCCGGCAACGGCACACCGCTGAGCCGATAAGGCGGCACCGGCTGGACGAACCCGTCTCGTGGATTGCGGGTGAACACCTGCCGATGCCGGAAGTGCTCAAACGTCGCTACGTTCTCCCCGTTACCGACCGGCGAATTGGGTATCCGGAACGCCGACGCCAGGTCGCGGACATCGTCGACCTTGTGGCTGCGGACCCACTGGTACAGCTCCTGCGCGTGCAGGTTCGCCTGCTCGGTGATCGACAGCTGGGAGTTCTCGTCGATCCACTCGGGGTGCCCCGACATCGCACACAGGTCGAACCACTGCTGTGCGGTGCCGCAGCCCAGTGCCACCAGCCCGTCGGCGGCCTCGGCCACGCCGGGCACCGTCGGCCGGCGTTCGGACCGCCAAGGCCGGTCGAGAATCTGGAAGTAGGTGACGGGATAGTAAGTGAGGCCGAGGATCTGGGCTTCCAGCGCGGACAGGTCGATCAGTTCGCCGCGGCCGTCGTGCAGCGCACGAACCCGCGACGCCAACGTCATTGCGGCCGCGTAGGCCCCGGCCAGCCAGTCCCCGACCTGCCCGCCGATGTGTACCGGCGCGCGATCCTGCGATCCGCGGCCGAGCCCGACCGCTCCCCCCGACCAGGCCTGCAGGGTGAACTCGGTGGCCGGGCGGTCCCGCCACGGACCTTCCAGCCCGAAGGGCGTGATGGCGGTGACCACCAGGTGCGGGTGATGCCGGCGGATCTCGGCCGGGGCCAAGGACGGGTGCCGACCGACGATTCCGTCCGGTGACCACACCACCGCGTCGGCGGAGGCCAGCAGCCGGTGCACGAAATCGATGTCGTCGGTGTGATCCGGGTCGGCGATGACACTGTGTTTGGAGCAGCCCAGGAAGCTGAACAGTGCGCCGCCGGACTCGGGATCGACGCTCGCCCGTGATGCCGACCAGCTGCGCAGTGAGTCACCTTGCGGGGGTTCGATATCCACCACCGTTGCTCCCCCGTCGGCGAGCATCTTGGTGGCGTAGGCGCCGGCTACACCGTCGGACAGGTCGATGACGGTGTAGCCGTGCAGTGGTCCCACTGCGTCAGGATTCCTTGGCACGGCTGGACTTGCTCAGCCGGAAGGCGGGCGGAAACCTTGAGTCGTTGTCCTTGACCGCTCCGGACAGACCGGACTCGATGGCGTCGTCGAGCATCAGGTCATCGGCGTCGGGGGCTACACCGGAGCCCATCGATTCGAAGAACGCCGACAGCAGGCTGCCCATGTACTCGCCCTGATGCTGCTTGTAGACCTCGAAGAACATCTTCTGCATGAAGACCGTGTCGACCGGGCGGTTGCGCGCGCAGGCCAGCGCGTACTTGTCGACCTCAGCTTCGAGTTGGTCGCGCGCGACCACCTTGTTGAGGAAGTTGCACTTCTCCATGTCGGCGGCGGTGAAAGGACGTCCGGTGAACACCATCTCGGAGAACTTGCGTAGCCCCATCATCTGCACCCAGGTCCACATCCGCGGCCCCCAGCCGTAGTAGCGGAACGACGGGTGGCCGAACAGCGCGTCGTCACTGGAGATCACCAGATCGGCGTCGGCGGCCTGATAGAAGTGCCAGCCGTAGCAGTAGCCCTTTGCCTCGACGATGCTGATCTTCTTGAGCTCCTGCAGCGGCCGGTTGCCGGCCTGCACGTTGGCGTACCAGGCGCTGATGGTGGCGCCGTTGCGGAAGGTGCCCTTGGGCGGGTAGTTGACGTCCATGCCTTCCAAACGCAGTTCGGCCAGCCGCTTTTCGGGGTCATCGACGCCCTCCATGAACTCGGGCAGGTCCGCACCGCTGCCCAGGTTGTCGCCGACACCACGGATCACCACCACTTTGACGTCGTCGTCCACGCTGGCACCACGCAGCAGGTCCGCGTAGCGCAGCCGCGCCGACGATGTCGGGGCGTTGAGGTATTCCGGCCGGTCGAAGGTAATGGTGGCGATCTTGGTGGTCGGGTCCTTGTGGTAGCGGATGATCTCTTCCGCGGACGGCCGCGCCGAAGAACCCGTCGTGTCTGACATTCGCGATCAACTCCTTCAGCAGCTGCAATGAAAGCATCGGTGGTCATGACCTCGCGGCCGCCCGGCTTCAGACCCCAAGAAATTCCTTGATGTTTGCGCTCACGACTTTCGCCGCGTCCTGCGGTCCCAGGGCCGCGACAACGTTGGCCAGTGACTTCTCCGAGTAGCCGAAGGTGCTCTCGTTGTGCGGGTAGTCCGACGACCACATCACCTTGTCCACTCCGATCTGATCGATCAGTCGCAGGCCGAGCGGGTCGACCATGAACGATGCGCTCATGTGGGTGTCCCAGTAGTGCCGGATGTCGTGCTGTAGTTGGTGGGTGAACATGTGCTGATAGGAGGCCAGCAGGTGTTCTGCGTCCTGCAAAGCGGTGGGAACCCAGGCGATTCCGCCTTCGAACCAGCCGATCCGCAGACCCGGGTGACGGTCCAGGATGCCGGAGAAGATGTACTTGGCGAACTGTTCGCGGAACGAGTCGACATTGACCATCATGCCCACCACGACACTGTTGACCTCGCAGGGCGTCTTCGGCGGAGTTTCACCGATGTGGTGGGTGATCGGTAGCCCGGCCTGCTCGATCTCGTCCCAGACCGGATCCATCACCCGGGCACCGAAGTCGATGATGTTGCCGTCGTCGTCCTTGCCGGGGTTCAGCGGCAGCAGGAACGTCTTGAGCCCCAGCGCCTTACACTCCTCCACCGTGCGCCTGGTGCCGGAGGGGTCCCACCAGTTGATCAGACCCACCCCGTAGAAGTGGCCGTTCGATCGCTCCTGCAACTCGGCCATGTACTCGTTGTAGATGCGGAATACCCGCTCCCGCAGCTCTTTGTCGGGGAAATGAAACAGCGCCAGCACCGCATTGGGGAACGCCAGTTCCTTGTCGACGCCGTCGGTGGCCAGCTCCTGGATCCGTGCCTCGATATTGCTGCTGGCCGCACCGGCCAGATCGTCGTACTGCATGAGCACCGCCGAGAAGTCGCCCGGCAGGAACGACTGCCCCTTGCGGCCGACCATGTAGGCGCCGTCCTCGTACCAGATGCGGGGCGCCTTGTCCTTGAGGTCCTCGGGGAACCGTTGGTAGAAGATGTCGTCGGCGATGGAGATGTGGTTGTCGGCGGAGAACACTTCGGTACCGGCCGGCAGACCGACACCAGCGATGCCCGCACCGGCGCGCCCATGACGGTCCTTGGGCGCCCCGTAGCCGCCGACCGGATAGAACGCTGTGCTGTGAAACGCGGCGGCTTCAGTTGGTGTGCTGGCCATGTCAATCCACTTCCAATCGGGCGGTTACCAGGTGACGGGGAGTTCGTAGACGCCGTAGGCGAGCCGGTCGTTCTTGAACGGGATCTCGTTGATGTCCACCGCCAGCTTCAGGGTGGGGATGCGCTGGAACAGGGTGCGAAAGGCGATCACCATCTCGGCGCGGGCCAGCTGCTGACCGACGCACTGGTGCGGTCCAAACCCGAACGCCATGTGCTGGCGGGCCGGGCGCGCCAGGTCGAGGACCTCGGGCTCGGGGAAGACGGTGGCGTCCCAGTTGGCCGGGGCCAGGTCGATGATGATGCCGTCACCGGCCCGGATGGTCTCGCCGCCGATCTCGATGTCCTCAAGGGCCACCCGGCGCTGGCCGGTGTGGATGATCGACAGGTAGCGCAGCAGTTCCTCGACCGCATTGGCGATCGCAGCGTCGTCGTCGCCGCGGAACACCGCCGTCTTCTCGGCGATCTTGTCGGGCTCGTGCAGCAGCGCCACGATGCCCAGGCCGATCATGTTGGCGGTGGTCTCGTGCCCGGCGATGAGCATTCCGGTACCGAGTTGGGTGGCCTCGCGTATCGACAGCTCCCCGTCTTGCACCCGCTTGCCCAGGGCGGAGACCATGTCGTCGGCCGGTTCGGCCATCCGGGTCTCCAGCAGCTTGACCAGGTACTTGGAGAGTCCGGTGGCACCCTCGGCGAGGTCGTCGGAGGTGGCATTGCGGTCCACGCCCATAGTGGCGTGCTGCTGGAAGAACTCGTGGTCCTCATAGGGCACGCCGAGCAGTTCGCTGATGACCAGGGAGGGGATGGGCAACGCGAATCCCTCGATCAGGTCGGCTGGTTGCGGTCCGGCCAGGATCGCGTCGATGTGTTCGTCGGTGATGCGTTGCGCGACCGGGGCCAGGGCGTCGACCCGTTTCATGGTCAGGGCCGGGGACAGAATCCGCCGGTAGCGGATGTGTTCGGCGCCGTCGGTGGTGAACACCGATTTGGGTCGGTGGTCGACGCTGGCGCGCATCATCTCGTTCCAGTGCGGGAAGCCGGGCTGGTGGTCGTCGACGCTCACGCGGGGATCGGAGAACAGGGTGCGCACCGCGTCGTAGCCGGTGATCAGCCACGGGGTGCTGCCGTCCCAGATCCGCACCCGGCTCAGCGGCCGCTGCGCGGCCAGCGCCATGGTCTCCGGCGGCGGCGCGAACGGGCATCGGCCGTCGCGACTCATCGGATACTCCGGCGTTGCGGTGCTGGCGATGGTGGACGCTTCGGTCACGCTCACTCCTCGACGATCTTGATGGCTCCGGACGGACAGACTCGGGCCGCCTGGCGCACGGCGTCGGCCAACTCCTGCGGCGGGGCCTCATCGAGCAGGACGACGACACCGTCCTCATCACGCTGATCGAACACGCGGGGCGCAAACCCCACACATTGCCCCGAGGACGCGCAGATGTCTTGGTCGACGGTCACTTTCATTGCGGGCCTCCCTGAACTCCGGTAACCGGAGCGAGCCACAGTCCCACGATTGCGTCGATCAGGTCGGATCCGGCTTCGGTCCAACTGGCAGATGCCGACCCCCCGGATGCCAGTGCTCGCTCGTGTTCGGCACAGCTGTGCATCAACAGGTTTCGGGCCATCACGTTGCGCGCCTGGTGGACCCGGACCGGCAGATCGGGAAGGCAGGTGTTGATGCCGTCGATGACCTGCACCAGCGACGGCGAACTCAACGCGTCCTTGACGACGATGTTGTGGTAGGCCGGATCGGCCATCACCTGCGCGGCAAAACGGGCGTACCAGGTCGGATTGCCCAACGCGGCAAGGTGATCGGTGAGCGGGCGGACCAGGCAGGCCACCCAATGGCGCAGGTCGGTGGAATCCGCTGCCTCCGACACCATCTCTTCGCGCAGCCGCTCGACCGGCACTCGGTGCCGGCGCTCGATCTCGCGGACCAGGTCGGTCTTGGTGCCGAAGTGGTATCCGACGGCGGCGTTATTGCCCTGGCCGGCGGCCTCGCTGACCTGCCGGTTGGAGACCGCGAATACCCCGTGGTCGGCGAACAGCCGTTCGGCCGCGGTCAGGATCGCATCCCGCGTGCTGTTGGCCCGCTCAGCCCGCACGGCCCGATCAGCGGTGGTCACGGCGTCAGTCAACCGTGGTTATTGCCTTAAGTCAAGCGATTGATTTAATTTTCCGCGTCACCGGGCCCCCGGCGCCGGATCGCCTTGCCTGCGACGGTTCCGCCGTCCACCGGCAGCACCACGCCCGTCACGTACCGGGAGCGCTCACCGGCGAGGTAGAGCGCAGCTTCGGCGACGTCAGCCGCGGTCCCCTCCCGCTTCAGGGGCCGGTCGGCCCGCATCGTCTCGCGAATCGCCGCTTCGTATCGTTCCAGGTCCTCCGGATCCAGGTTCGCTGCCGCCGACGACGCCACGAACGGCGTCGGAACGTTGCCGGGGGCAATGGCATTGACCCGGATGTCGTAGTGGGCCAGCTCAATCGCCGCGGATTTGGTGAACTGGATGACCGCGGCTTTCGACGCGCGGTAGGTCATCACCCCGCCGCCGGCCTGGATGCCACCGATCGAGGTCAGATTGAGGATCGACCCGCCGCCGGCCTTGGACATGTGCCGCGCAGCGTCGCGAGTACCGGCCATCACACCGAGCACGTTGACCGCCATGATGCGGTGAAAGTCAGCCAGGTCGTCGTCGAGAAACCTGTTGTGCATAGTGCCCGAGACCCCGGCGTTGTTGACCATGATGTCCAGTCCGCCGAACATCTCGACGGCCGATTCGACCAGGGCGCCCACTTGGGCCGGGTCAGAGACATCGGCGACCCGGAAGATCGCCTCCGCACCGAGTTGGCCCGCGAGCGCTTCGCCGCGTTCGCGATCCGTGTCGGCGATGACGACGCGTGCCCCCTCGGCGAGGAATCGCTCGGCGATCCCGCGGCCGATACCCGATGCACCTCCGGTGACGATTGCCACCTTGCCGGTCAATTCGTTGCCCATCTGCACCCTTCCGCTGCGGACCACGTCCGTGATCGACTCAACCCGTTGGCCCGGGTTCAGTCAAGCGACTGATTTAAATGGTCAGGCGACCTAAGGTCGGCAGCATGACAGACCCCGTCTCGACCGACGATCGGCTGGAGATCTCCGCGCTGCTCTACCGCTATGCCCGTGCCGTGGACACCAAGGACTGGGCGTTGTATCGGTCGGTGTTCACCGAGGACGCCGTCATCGACTACTCATCAGCGGGCGCGATCTGCGGCACGCGTGACGAAGTCGCCGATTGGCTGGCGAGCGGCTTCCAGGAAATCCCGATGTCGATGCATTACATCACCAACATCGAAGTGCTGGAATACAGCGGCGATTCCGCGCTCGCACAGGCGATGTTCTACAACCCCATGCAGCTGCCAGGTATGACCGGGTTGAGCTATTGCGGTGGCTACTACCACCACGAACTGGTCCGCACCGGCGCTGGCTGGCGCAGCGCAAACCTGCGCGAGGAGAACGTCTGGTTCACCAATCCCCCGGCCTCAGTCCAGGAAGTCCAGCAGTAGGCCATTGACCTGTTCGGCCTGCTCGATCTGTGGGCAGTGGCCGGCGCCGTCCACAACGACGGCGCGCCCGCCGGGGATCTGGTCGGCGATCTGCCCAGCCCAGCCGGGTGGGAGCAGCTTGTCGCAGGCACCTTCAATTACCAACGTCGGCACCGAAATACGTTCGTAGGCACGGTTGCTCGATGCCGCGGCCGGCGGCTCGGCACCCGGTCGGCGGAACCGTGCCGCCGCCACCGCTTCCCAGGCGCCGGGAGCCACACTCGACGCGTGCCGCCGCCCGACATACTCCTCGTCGGCGGGATAGGCCGGATCGTGGAACAGCGCGGTTACGATCCGGCGCATCGCGGGCACTGTCGCGTCATAGTCGTAGAGCGCCGCCATGTGCTCGTTCTGCTGAATCTCGCCACCGCCGCAAATGGCGACCAATCGGCGCACCGGCAGCAGCGGGGCCTGCGAGGTGGTGTCGACGAGCAGCATGATCGCGCCCATCGAGTTGCCCACGAAGTCCGCCGACTCGACGCCGAGCTCCGCGCAGAACCGCGCGACATGGCGGATCCGCATACCCCGTCCGTCGTTGAAGTCGATGACTTTTGCCGACTCCCCGAAACCCAGCAGGTCCGGCGCCAGAACCCGGTGGTGCTGCGCCAGAGCGGCGATGTTGCGTTCCCAGCCGATCTCGGCGCCCGCGCCGAATTCGCCGCCGTGCAGCAGCACCACGGCCGGGGCGTCGGGATCACCGGCCTCGAGGTAGGAGGTGCCCAGGCCGTCGATCACGGCGGTCTTGCGGGTAACCGGCACAGGGAGACTCCTCAGTTCGGGTTCAGCGGCGCGACCGGCCGGGTCGTGGTGGCGTGCACCAGCAGCTCGACCAGTTCGGT